>NZ_JBMLRC010000125.1:39107-42482 GCF_049241225.1 Emticicia sp. | reverse complement strand
GTAAGGTTTGAGTTGTCGGGAATAATTGAAGTAGTGTCGACTGAGTTAAATGCAGATTCAGCATCAGCTTCTTTAGCTCTTGAGCCATTTGTACAAGAAATAAAAGAAACGCTGGCAGTAAGCAGAGAAAGTGCGAGGTAAACAAAAGATGGTTTCATAGTTAGACTGTGTTTTAGTTTCACAGAAAACGCATAAAGCCATCTTCTTATTTTATATTTTTAAGAATATTTTAAGTTTATTTTAAGAAAAATTTAAAATCATATATTTTACCACTCAATCTCTGACTAAATCTAAAACTGTTGCTTACCTTTGAAATAACAAATTTTATGAATTGAATTAGAAATGTCGAAAGAAGAACGTATTGAGCAGTTGGAAGCCTACAAACTCAAAGAAAGATTTACTTTAGATGATTGGGAAGACCGAGAAGTAGAAATGCCAATTCCCGAAATTGTAATGCTGATGAAATTGGAAGTGATAAAATTCACTAATTTTCTGATTGCTCAACTAAAAGCCGATGTTGAAAATCTTCAAACTAAAACTCAGCTATATTTTAATGCGTGGGATAATGAATTTTTCGACCAAGACCAAACCGAGTTTATTGTCGAGGTGGAATATGAAGCCATGCGAATTGCGGGTGTTGATGGTGATAAGATGATGATTTAGCAATATTTACAGGAATCTGATGGAAGATAATAACCTTCAAAGGCTTTCACGGCTAACTGCCATACTGACGACTCTACAAACCAAGCGTTTGATAACAGCTACTGAGTTATCCCGAAAATTTGGGGTGAGTGTTCGTACAATTTACCGAGATATTCGAGCTTTGGAAGCCTCGGGCGTTCCGATTTTTACCGAAGAAGGCAAAGGCTATTCGCTCGTGGAGGGCTACCGTTTGCCACCCGTTTCATTTTCTGAAAGCGAAGCCAACGCCTTGATAACGGCCGAACATTTGGTCTTAAACAATCAGGATAAATCATTTATTGAAAATTATTCGAGTGCTGTTGCCAAAATTAAAGCCATTCTTAGATACGACACCAAAGACAAAGTAGAATTACTCTCAAATCGTGTGCATATCTGGCAAAGTTCGCCCGAACAAGCCAAAAGTCAACACCTCGCTACCCTGCAACTTGCCCTTACGCACTTCAATTTGGTCAAGATTACCTATCAGACCGTAAACAATGAAGAAACAACGCAGCGAATTATTGAACCTTTTGCCACGTATTGCCTCGGAAAAGACAACTGGTTGTTGCTTGCGTGGTGTCGCCTGCGTGAAGATTTTAGAAATTTTAGAATTGATAAAATACGCCAATTGGAGGTACTAAACGAGAAGTTTCAGCCTCATCCGATGACCCTTGATGAATATTATGAAAAATTTGTTCAACCACAAATCACCCCCTGACATAGGGCTGTCATAGACCACCCCGACCTTTGTATCATTCTTTTAAATCTAAACTTTTTTAATCATGGAGAATGTACAAGAATTAGCCGTAGTAACTACCTCAGAAGCACTTTTAGAACACTGGCAAGGACACCGCCGTTTGACAAGAAAAGTTATTGAAGCCTTTCCTGAAAAAGATTTTTTCAATTTCTCGGTTGGAGGAATGCGAACATTTGCATTTTTGGCAATGGAAATTATTGACCTCACCGAATACGGCATCAAAGGCCTTGCAACGGGCATTTATCCAAACATAGATGAACTTCCACATCATGGAAACAATCCAGCTTTAATTCCTACAACAAAAGCAGACTTCTTGACAAAATGGGACGAAGTAACAGCGATTCTAAATGAATATTGGGAACAAATTCCCGAAGAGCGTTTTCAAGAAATAAATGTTGCTTTTGGTGCTTATGAGAACAAAAATATTGATACGATTTTGTATTTTATTGATAATGAGATTCATCATCGAGCTCAAGGAACGGTCTATTTACGAGCATTAGGCATTGAGCCACCAATGTTTTGGGATAGAAGCTAATAAACAAATGGGGCATATCATTCGCAGGTATGCCCCTTCTTTTTATATTTCAAAAATATTCCATACTTTGAATAAAAAACGCTCTCGTTGAATTTATTTAGAACCAAAGCCATCAACCTTCCAACTATGAATCTTCCTGCCATTCGTCTTTCTCAACAAAAAATCAAGCGTCAAGATTTATCGACTCCGCAAGAAGTTGTGGCTTATATGGGGGCAATGCAAGCCCAAGATTTAGAGATGTCGAAATGGGCAGTTGGGCTTCGTTTGTCGAATTCGACTAAAACCCTCATCGAAAATGCGTTGAATGATGGGTCGTTAGTTCGTACGCACATTCTTCGCCCTACTTGGCACATTGTTTCGGGGCAGGATGTTCGTTGGATGATGGCACTTACTGGCAAAAATATCAAAACATTGGCAGCTACATATGAGCGTAAGCTGGGAATTGATGCCGCATTATTTGTCAAAGCCAATAACTTGATAATAAAGGCATTGGAAGGTGGCAAAAGCCTTTCTCGACAAGAACTTATGCAGGAATTAGAAAAGGGAGGCATAAAAACAGATTCCAGCCGAGCCGTGCATTTTATGATGAATGCCGAAACCGATGCCATTGTTTGCAATGGTACACCCGGAGGAAAAGAAATAACTTATGCTCTGCTCGATGAAAAAGTACCTAAAGGATTAATACTTAATAAAGAAGAAAGCCTTTTTACTTTAGCTCAACGTTATTTTAGAAGCCATTCGCCTGCTACCTTACAAGATTTTCATTGGTGGTCGGGCTTATCAATGACCGACGCACGAGCGGGATTGCAAAGCATCCAAAACGATTTAGAGCAAATAGAGTATGAGGGAAAATCGTATTTTATGCACCGAGAAACTGAAGTTTCTGACTCAGAAGATTCGGTGTTTATGCTGCCTGCTTTTGACGAATATTGCGTGAGTTATAAAGACCGAAGTGCTGTTTTTGATAAACATTTACAAGGGCAAGCTATTACGAGCAATGGCATTTTTAAGCCAATCATTGTTATAAATGGTAAAGTTGATGGCGTTTGGAAGCGAACTATTCAGAAAAATAAGGTTTTAATAGAACCTACCTTTTTTGATGCTTCTAAAAAAGTTGATGTTGAAAAATTGCAGTCAGCCGCTCAAGGCTTTGGAGATTTTTTGGAATTGGAGGTTGAGGTAAAAAAAACTTGGTAGAACATAATTACTTCATTGCCGTCTGCTTTAGCTGACGGATTTTTGAATATAAACAAAATTGACTTTAGTCAAACTCAAATGGTTCGACTAAAGTCTAATCTGATTATCTATAAGTATCCGTCAGCTAAAGCAGACGGCAATGAATTTTTTCCAATACAATTTTCAAAGCACCATTTTCAAATAGTACTGCTGAACCATCAAAAAT
>NZ_JBMLRC010000125.1:31482-39007 GCF_049241225.1 Emticicia sp. | reverse complement strand
GAAGAATTATTGATAGATTGCCTCAAAACATCTACTTCTTGGGTTTTAAGGTCGTACATATCATTGGTATTTTGAATCAAATTTAGGTGATTATAGACTTCCGTGAAGCTATTCACAATCGTTTTCTGATAATTGGTGTAGGCCATTTTTTGGTCGGCCTTGGCTGCCATTAAGTCAGAAATAATCTGACGACGATTGAGCAACGGAGCAGTCAATCCACCAAAAGTATTCATCGCAAAAGATGATGGATTAAGGAACAAAAGTGCTTTAAATGCCTGTAAACCAACCGCTCCAGTAATATTGAGCGATGGATAAAAAGCCGCTTTTGCCGTAAATAAATTGGCATTGGTTGAGAGTAATTCGTATTCGGCTTGCTTAATATCTGGTCGATTTTCGAGCAATCTTGATGGCACACCCGAAGTAAGTTTTGGCGGAATCACATTTGCCCAAATTACTTTCGGACGAGCAATTGGCTGTGGATAACGCCCTACCAAAAAATTGATTTTACTTTCGGCATCAATGATTTCTTGTTTAACATCAATTTTTAAGGCTTTTGAACTCAGCAATTGGGCATTTAATAAATCGACACCCAATTGATTGGCTTGTCCTGCTTGTTTCAAAATCCTTGTTAATTCAACGGCTCTTTCTTGCAAAACAATGTTTTCTTCCAAGAAATCTAATTCATTATCAAGAATCAATAACTCATAATAAGCCGAAGCTATTTGAGCCACTAATTCGCTCACTACTAAGTTTTTACCCGATTCGCTCGCCAATAGTTTTGCGGCAGCCGATGCTTTTTGGCTTTTCAGCTTTCCCCAAATATCAATTTCCCACGAAGATTGTACGCCCAAATAAAAATCTGGAATAATGGGCTGTGGAATTCTCTGTCTATCATTAATATTTGGTGAAAAATTGGTATCATAGTTTCCTACACCATCGAAAGTATATCTACCAAATTTTTGTTGTCCGATAGCAAAATTTCCTGCCAAATCTGGCTTTCCGAGTCCTTGCGTAAATCTTACACCCGCACGAGCCATTTCGATTTTCTGCAAGGCCATCTGCAAATCAAAATTATTATTGATGGCCGAGTCGATGAGTGTAACGAGGGCTGAATCTTTAAAAAATACACGAGCCACTGGCAAACCTACCTGCAAACTGTCAGATTGCTGAGTAAATTTCTGGGGCATAGCCAACATTGGGCGATTTTGGGGTATTTCTTGCTTTACTTTACACGCTCCCAACAAACCAACGATGGCCAATAAACAAACACTTCTATATTTCAACATACGCTTCTTCGATAACTTTTTTAGTTTTTTTCTTTCGTTTTCCACTACCAATTCCCGCAAAAATGACGTACAAGCCCGGAATAATAATTACCCCGAATACTGTTCCGAACAACATTCCTCCTGCGGCAGCCGTACCAATTGTTTTGTTTCCGATTGCTCCTGCACCCGATGCCACCATGAGCGGAATCAAACCCGCAATAAATGCAAAGGATGTCATCAAGATTGGGCGGAAACGTGCTACTGCACCGCCAACGGCTGCTTCGAGTACGCTTTTGCCTTGTTTTTGTTGGAGAATGGCAAATTCTACAATCAAAATGGCATTTTTACCCAACAAACCGATGAGCATGACCATTGCCACTTGGGCGTAAATGTTGTTTTCTAAACCAAAAGTGTATAAGAAAAACAACGAACCGAAAATGCCGACTGGCAATGATAGAATTACAGGCAGCGGCAAAAAGAAACTTTCGTATTGAGCAGAAAGCAATAGATAAACGAATAACAAACAGATAGCAAAAATATACACCACTTGGTTGCCCGAAAGTACCTCTTCACGAGTCATACCCGACCATTCGTAAGCGTAGCCACGTGGCAAAGCAGTTTTGGCTACTTCCTCTACGGCTTTGATGGCTTCGCCCGAACTGTATCCTGCGGCTGCTTCGCCATTGAGCATGGCTGACACGTACATATTATAGCGAGTCAATTGCTCGGGGCCATACACACGCTCGATGCGACTAAAGATAGCGTAAGGCACCATTTCGCCATTTTTGTTTTTGATACGTAGCTTCATAATATCATCGGGCAAGGCTCTGTATTTAGGGTCAGCCTGAATCATTACTTTGTACATCTGTCCAAACAAGATGAAATTTGTGGCGTAAAAACTACCAATCAACGACTGCAAATTACTCATGGCAGCATCAACCGAAATTCCTTTTTTGGCAGCCATATCTTGGTCGATATGAATCATGTATTGCGGGAAATTTGGGTTGAAACTCGAAAAAACATCTTTAATTTCGGGACGCTTTTTTAGTTCACTTATGAATTTCTCAGCAACTTCGGCCGTTTTTTGAAGTTTTCCCGAACCAGTTTTATCTAATAATCGAACCTCAAATCCACTGGCATTACCAAAACCCGGTACGGCTGGCGGCGGGAAAAACTGAATCTCGGCATCTTTGATATGCTTCGTTTTCTCGATTAGTTGCTCAATAATATCGTTGGCAGTTGCTTTTCGTTCTTTCCATGGTTTTAGGCTGATTGTACTCATACCAAACGAAGCTCCGACGCCGTCGGTCATCATACTAAAACCTGATAAACTCGAAACCGACTCCACTTCCTTAATAGTTTGGGCAATTTTATCTACTTCATTCATTACTTCTTCTGTACGCTCAAGGGTTGCTCCTACTGGCGTTGTTACGTTAGCGTAGATTGTTCCTTGGTCTTCGGTCGGGATAAAACTGGTTGGCAAAACACTACCAACGCCCCAAGTAGCCACGCAGAATCCACCCAGCACCAAGACAGTCACCAAACGGCGATTGGCAATGAGGCGTAACAAACTGCCGTATCGGTCAGAAAGTTTATCGTAGCCATTATTAAATTTACGGAAGAAACGAGTCAAGAAATTTTCTTTTTGATGCTCTCCGTGTGTGTTTTTGAGCATAATCGCACACAAAGCAGGCGTTAGCGTAAGGGCATTTACGCCAGAAATAACAATCGAAATGGCCATCGTGACCGAAAACTGTCGGTAAAACACACCAACTGGCCCCGATAGAAACGCCACTGGCACAAACACGGCCGACATTACGAGCGTAATGGCCACAATTGCCCCACTGATTTCGTCCATTGATTCGATGGTTGCTTCACGGGCATTGAGGTGTTTTTCTTGCATTTTGGCATGAACCGCCTCCACGACCACAATGGCGTTATCGACCACGATACCGATTGCCAAAACCAAGGCAAAAAGTGTAAGTAAGTTGATAGAAAAGCCAAAAAGCTGCATAAAAGCGAAAGTTCCGACCAACGAAACTGGCACGGCCAACACAGGAATGAGCGTCGAGCGGAAATCTTGCAAGAATAAAAATACCACGATTGCCACCAAAATGAATGCTTCGATGAGGGTTTTGAGCACCTCGCTGATAGAAGCATCTAAAAACCTTGATACATCATAGCTTACGGTGTAGGTCATTCCCGGTGGGAAAGAAGTTTCTTTCAAATAAGCCAAACGGTCTTTGATATTCTGGATTACTTCGCTGGCATTTGAGCCTGGTCGTTGTTTCAATACGATTGCGGCCGAAGGTTTACCATTTTCTTTTGAAAGTACATCATAATCGAGCGAGCCAAATTCTAAATCGGCTACATCTTTCAAACGCAACATTTCTCCACTTTCGGTTGCCTTGATTACTACATTTTCGTATTGCTCTTTAGTGGTCATTT
Organism: Emticicia sp.; assembly: GCF_049241225.1. Lineage (NCBI taxonomy): Bacteria > Pseudomonadati > Bacteroidota > Cytophagia > Cytophagales > Leadbetterellaceae > Emticicia > Emticicia sp. Next base: position 35,294 of record NZ_JBMLRC010000125.1, on the reverse strand, counting down.
TACCGGTATATCGCAATACATATTGCATCGACTGAGCCTGACGACCCGAACTTTCGCCCACTTTTCCTGGGGCAGCCTCTACGTTTTGTTCTTTGAGGGCTTTTACAATATCGTCGGCCGAAATCTGATACGCATCCATTCGAGCGGGTTTGAGCCACACACGCATGGCGTATTCACGAGAACCCATAATATCGGCAAAACCCACGCCATCAATACGTTTTAGTTCGGCCAAAACATTTATGTCGGCAAAATTGTAGATAAATTTCTCATCAACGGTTGGATCGTTGCTGATGAGGTTGATGTACATGAGCATCGAATTCACCTCTTTTTCGGTCGAAACCCCCGCTTTGATTACCTCTTCGGGTAATTCATCGAGAACGGTCGTTACACGGTTTTGCACGTTTACGGCCGCTACGTCGGGGTCGGTTCCTACCTCGAAATATACTTGAATGATACTCGTGCCGTCGTTTCCAGACGTGGAAGTCATGTAGGTCATGCCTGGCACACCATTGATGGCACGCTCAAGCGGAGTTACTACGGCTTTGGCACAAACCTCGGAGTTTGCACCTGTATATTTGGTCGTAACGGTTACGGCAGGCGGAGCAATATCGGGATATTGTGTGATAGGTAGGCCAGTCATGGCCAAAACGCCCAAAATCACAATAAACAAAGATATGACCAGCGATAACACTGGCCTGTTGATGAAATTTGTAAACATAGTTTTCGGTGGGATTATTCGGGTGTGTTCACGTAAGTTAATTCCTTAGAAATCTCATTCATTTCCACAAATTGTGGTTTTACGGTCATTCCATCTTTGATGTTCTGCACACCCTCATAAATGATTTTATCGTCTTCGTCTAAGCCTGATTCTACGATGTAATAATGCGGCATTCGGTGCTTTGAAGTAATGGCTTTGGTTTTTACTTGATTTTTATTGTCAAGCACATACACATACATTCGGTCTTGAATTTCGAACGTAGCTTTTTGCGGAATAATCAAAGCATTTTTGTAGTTTTTCAGTAATCTGACCTTTCCACTTGCTCCATGTTTCAATACTTTTTCGGGATTATTGAATCTGGCTCTGAAAGCGATATTTCCTGTACTTTGGTCGATTTCCCCTTCGGTAGTTTCGATTTTTCCTTTGAATGGATGCTCTTCGCCGTTGGCCAAAATCAAAGTAACATTGCTCGAATTATGGGCGTTTTCCTTGAAATTTGTTACATAATTGAGGTATTCTTTCTCCGAGACATCGAAATAGGCAAATACTTCGCCATTGTTTGAGATATTCGTCAGGAGCGTTCCGTCTTCAATCAAAGAGCCAATTTTGTTCGGAATTCGGTTTACGATTCCACTAAACGGAGCTTTGATTTGTGTATAACTTAGTTGAATTTTGGCGAAAGCTTCATTGGCTTTAGCTTCTTCAACTTTGGCTTTCATCATCTCAACTTTATTTTCGGCAGCCTTTAATTCGGTAGTTGAAACAACGTTTTTCTCGACTAATCTTTTCACATTACCGAGTTCGATTTCAGCCGCTTTGAGTTCAGTACTAATACTTTTTACAATCGCCCCAGCTTTGGCAATTTCTTCGTTAAGCTCTGGGTTATGAATCGTAAAAAGTAACTGTCCTTGTTTTACGTATTTTCCTTCATCGATGAATATTTTATCGAGATAACCTTTAATTCTGGCTCTGATTTCTACATTCTGAACGGCATTAATTTCGGCCACATAGTCGGTCGAAAGCGTAGTATCAATTTTAATCGGAGAAGTTACTGGATAATTCTCCGCAACTTGCTTTTGTTTGTTTTCTTCACTGGCACAAGACGATACAACAATTACCGTACAAATACCTAATAGTGCGTGTTTCATTTTCATTCTTTGGTCAATTGTAAAGCTTAGATAATCAATGAGTTATTTTGAAATTATAGTAATTTTAATCGGCCTACAAAGTTTTCTTTGAAAGTCAAAAAACATTATTAAAATCGTACAACAATTCAACCTAAACCAAATTAAATTTGGAAAAAGAGCTTGTTTTCAAAATAATAGGAATAAAAATAGGTGTAAGTAAAACTACTTAGGAGGTGGCGTATTATGCCCTAAGTATATTTCGTAAGTATTTTGTAGGTAAGAGAAAGCATTGAAAAGTGGCAAAAAACGACAGAAGTTGAATGAAATAATCTGCTCGATTAAACTTTCATTTACTTGTTCAATATTCGTTTCGCCCGAATCGGTCATTGAATTACCATCTTCGAGAAGTTCTATGTCGGTATCAGAACCAGAAATACCATCTTTTGAAGCCATATCTAATAGCATCGTGCAGCTACTCGAAAAGATAGTAACCAACAACAACACGAAGTATATTTTATCAAAGACTTTCTTTCTCACAATTCGACTATTTCGTTTGATTAGCAAATATAATTTAAACAAGTCGAAATTGAGAATTGTTAGATTTCGAAAGGATACCAACAAGGATTTTTTATAGATGAAAACTTAGCAAAAAGGCTTCAAATCAACAAAAAACAAGGTTTTTATGAAAAATTAGAATTTTATTAGAAAATTTAATATTCAAACTAAAGCTCTATATATTTTCATTTTTCCTTGATTTTATCATAGTCTGAATGAAATCAAAAAACAAAAAAAATGGCTCTTACTTCATCAAAGCAAGAGCCATTTCATAGCGAAAGAAATATTATCTAAAAACCTCATTGAGCAAACCTGCCAATCTTACACCACCTTTCAAGAGTTGTTGATTGAGCATCTCAACATTATCAAAGTTATAGCGATAACTTAAACGTGGCTCTTGGGTCTTGATGCCCGCATAAAGCTGCTCGGCCAACTGATACGACTCAAAAAACCATTCGGTCATGGGTTGTTTTTGCCATTCACGGCGTTGAGCCTTGCTTACGTGGTTGATGTTTGTAGCATATTCGGTGAAGCTAAGTTTCTGAAATTCAATTAGTTTATCGTCCCAGAGAGCGTGTAGGTTTGTAGCATCAGCAAACCAAAAAGCTTTGATTCGGTTTCCACCCAAATCTTCGGCACGGCTCACGTGCATGGGTTGGTGAATATCGCCCGCAATATGAATCAACAGGCGAAGGTACATACGCTTTTGCTCCAACGGAAGGTCTTTCTTTTTCAACTCTCCCATCAAAAAATTGAGCTTTGTGTAAGCATCCGTCCCTTTATCGTTTTGCAAATAATTCGTAAATTCTGTATTATTCAAACCTGCTTTGATATTGATATAGTGCCAAGAATCGAGGTATTTATACGAAGTATCAGACTTGATAAAATCGGCCCAGTTGCTCGAAATCGCAACCGATTCTGTACCCAAAATCTTACGAATATTACGTTTTGCTTTACACGAAAGATACGAACTGGCAATCTGCCCGACTACTCGATGCCCTGTTTGCCCCCAAGAAAAACCTTTCAAAGATATTGCAAGCAATAAAAGTAGTATAGATGTTTTTTTAATCATTATGGTAATAGTTTGTTTGAAATTTTATGCAAATTAAATAATAAACCACGGAGTGTCACTGAGTTTTCCACTGAGTTACACAAAGTTTTTTAAAACATCTGTGCAACTCCGTGCTTTAACTCCGTGAAACTCCGTGGTTAAAACATAAATAAAATGCTTATTTTTTCTTAATCTTCATCGCAACCGGGTCCCAGTTGATGATTTTTTTATCGAAATAACTAATATTACAAGCCAATGCTGGTGCTGCTGCACGGAAACCAAAAATAGGGTCTTGAGCGGTTTCTTGACTTCCTTTACGCACATTATCAAAGAAATTTTTGAAGTGTTGTGCGTGTGGGTC
>NZ_JBMLRC010000125.1:4651-31382 GCF_049241225.1 Emticicia sp. | reverse complement strand
TCAGGTACATCACGGCCATCTTTCCAGTAGCTCAATTCGCCCGAAGCAAAGATTCTTTCTGGCCCGATTGCACCCGTTGCGTAGTGCATTCCTGTAATCAAATGCACGAATAAATCGCCCGCTACGCCCGTGCCATAATCACGGTAGTTTCTCCAACGGAAGAAACGAGTAGCATCAAATGGGCGTTTTGGAGCATCGCCCAAGAATGTATCCCAATCAATAGTTTTTGGTGAAGCATCTGGTGGAATCGAGTAGGTCCACGCTCCCAAAGCACTATATCGGTCATAAGTAGCTTCAATGAAATTCAAATCGCCAATTTCACCAGCACTCATCAATCTACGAGCCTCAGCATAAGCCGCACCACTACTTGGCTGGCTTCCAACTTGCACGGTTTTGCCAGTTTTTCTCCAAGTATCAATCATTGCGTGGCCTTCGTCGATGTGCTGCACCATTGGTTTTTGGCAATATACGTTTTTGCCAGCTTTCATGGCCGCAATGCTGATGTGGTCGTGCCAGTGGTCGGGTGTAGCCACAATTACGGCATCAATATCTTTACGGTCTAAGATTTCACGGTAATCACGGGTCGTGAAAAGGTCTTTGTTGAAAGTTTCTTTGGCATGAATCAGACGGCCATCGTATAAATCGGCCGCTGCCACAAATTCAACATCGGGATTACGAAGAGCGGCACGGGTATCGCCATGTCCTTGAATTCCGAAACCGATTGTTGCAAAACGAAGCTTATCGTTAGGACTGATTTTCTTTAAATCTTTGATAATATTGAAGGGTTTAGCGAAAGTATCGGTTGCCAACAAAACCGATGCCGCTCCTACGCCTTTAATAAATTTTCTACGAGATGATTGCATGATGAATTGATGATAGATTTTAGGTAATACAAGCAATGGCAGTATTACAGGGTGAATATTTTTGAAGCGATGAATTTAGTGCAAAAAAAGGCTTTTGTAAATGTTTTCAGCGATTTTATTTTAAAAAAATTTAATAAAGTGAATCTTTCGACAAGCACCGAGTATTTATCGACAACCCTCATACCTATCCGTGAGACCACAGGAGGGTTTTGAGTAGCCTTGCACCTTACATTTGTCATATAAATTATGGTATATTTACAATTGGCATTAATGCAATTCAGTACGATTCTTCTAATTACTAACCTCTTACTATTAAAAACGCTTGATTCTTTTTCGCAAAACGAAACAGAGTTTAAGTTCGATTTTGGTATGGGTAAAACTGCCAAAAGTTATACGCAAATTTCGCCCGAAAGCATTTATACCAAAGAAAAAGGATTTGGATTCATGCCAAATACTAAGGTAGAGAGCATGAGTCGCAAGGGGAGAAATGCCTTGACTACCGATTTTTGTACGAGTAAAGAGCCTTTCTTCTTCACAGTTGATATTCCTGAAGGAAATTATAATATAAAACTTACTTTGGGTGATGCCGAGGGTGAATCCACGACGACTGTAAAAGTAGAAAACCGTCGTTTGATGCTCGAAAAGATTAGTACTTCTCAAGGAGAAATCGTAACCAAAACTTTTACCGTAAACGTAAAATCTCCGCAAATCAATGCCACTGAAAAGGTAAAACTAAAACCTCGTGAACTAAATTATTTGCATTGGGATAATCAACTAACGTTTGAGTTTAACGGTACCGCACCAAAAATTTGTGGATTAGAAATAAGCAAAGCTGCCGACGATATAACGACCGTTTTTTTAGCAGGAAACTCAACCGTTGTTGACCAAGTACAAGAACCTTACGCGGCTTGGGGCCAGATGATTCCGAGATTTTTTAAGGCTGAAAAAGTAGTTTTTGCCAATCATGCCGAATCGGGCGAAACCATCAGAAGTTTTGTTTCAGAAAAACGACTCGATAAAATAATGAGTCAAATCAAGGCTGGTGATTATTTTTTTATCGAATTTGCTCACAACGACCAAAAAGCCAATAGTGGCGTAGAGGCGAATACTACTTATAAAGAATATCTACGAACTTATATCCAGAAAACACGAGAAAAAGGAGCTACGCCTGTTTTAGTAACTTCGATGTACCGCCGAAATTTTGATGCCGCAGGAAAATTAGTCAACACACTCGGAGATTTTCCCGAAGCCATGCGACAAACGGCCAACGAACAAAACGTGGCACTGATAGACCTAAATGCCATGAGTAAAACACTTTTTGAAGCATTAGGCGTTGAAAACTCAAAGAAAGCTTTTGTACATTACGCAGCCAATACTTTTCCTGGGCAAGATAAAGAAATTCACGACGATACACATTTTAGCAATTACGGAGCGTATCAACTGGCCAAGTGTATCATCGAAGGTATCAAAAAATCCAATTTAGGTATTTCTCAATATTTACTCAATGGCTTACCAACTTTTGACCCATCCAAGCCTGACCCGCTCGAAACCTGGAGTTTCCCACACAGCCCTTTGGTCAATGTCATTAAACCCGATGGTAATTAGCGAATGTGAGTCCACGATCAATAGTCGATAGTCAACAGTTGCTTTCATTACCCATAAAAAACATTAAATACTTGAAAATTACACCAATGTTTCATGAAAAAACTTTACAAAATCTTATTTTTGACCTTACTCACGCTTCAACTACAAGCCCAACGCTTTGTAGAAAATCTCAATCGTGGCGTAGTGGCGGTCAGAACCAGCACCGAGCAAGTATATATCGGCTGGCGATTGCTGGGCACCGAACCTTCTACCACAACTTTTAATATTTATCGAGATGGTAAAAAACTCAACAGCACGCCTTTAGCAAGCAGCACCAATTTTATTGATAACTACGTTGGTGGAGGTACTTACACGGTCAGAGCAATTATCAACAATATAGAACAACAAGACTCCGAAAAAGCTAAAATCTGGAACCAACAGTTTTTGGATATTCCGATAAAAGCTCCCGCAGGTGGCACAACGCCCGATGGCGTGGCCTATACCTACGCAGCCAACGATTGTAGCGTTGGTGATTTAGATGGCGATGGTGAATATGAAATAATACTAAAATGGGACCCGACCAACGCCAAGGATAATTCGCAGAATGGCTATACGGGCAACGTATATCTCGATGCCCTAAAAATGGATGGCACGCAACTTTGGAGAATTGACTTAGGGCAAAATATTCGTGCGGGGGCTCACTACACGCAATTTATGGTCTATGATTTAGATTCTGACGGAAAAGCCGAAATAGCCGTTAAAACCGCCGACGGAACGATTGATGGAAAAGGTAAAGTAATTGGCGATGCCAAAGCCGACTACCGTAATAAATCGGGTTATGTACTTTCAGGCCCTGAGTTTTTAACTATTTTTAATGGCGAAACGGGCGAAGCAATGGCCACCACAGATTATATTCCTGCCCGAGGAACAGTAGAAAGTTGGGGCGATAATTACGGCAATCGTGTTGACCGTTACATAGCCGCTGTGGCTTATTTAGACGGCCAAAAGCCAAGTTTGGTCATGGGGCGTGGTTATTATACTCGTTTGGTAAGAGCCGCTTGGGACTGGCGAGATGGGAAATTGACTTCAAGATGGGTTTTCGATAGTAATGATAACAATAAAGCCTACGAATATCAAGGAAATCACCAAATGACAGTGGGCGACATTGATGGCGATGGAAAAGATGAAGTAATCAACGGAAGCAGTGCCATTGATGATGATGGAAAAGGATTCTATCAAAACAACTTAGGCCACGGAGATGCCCTACACATGACCGATATGGACCCCGACCGTGAGGGACAGGAGATTTTCCAACCGCACGAAAGTCCATCGAAGTATGGTGCTTACGGACTCGAATTTAGAGATGCAAAAACGGGCAAACCACTTTGGGGCGTTGATGGTGAAAACAAAGATGTTGGGCGTGGTTTGGCGATTGATATTGACCCACGCTACAAAGGCTATGAATGTTGGGGTTCGGTCGGAAATTTGTATGATTGCAAAGGAAATCAGATTGGTACCACAAAGCCCTCAGTAAACTTTGCCGTTTGGTGGGATGCTGACCTTTCTCGTGAATTATTGGACGGAAACCGCATCGACAAATGGGATTATTTGAATGCAAAAACCAATCGGGTTTTGACGGCTACTGATTGTTCATCAAACAATGGAACAAAAGCAACACCAAGTTTAAGTGCCGATATTTTGGGCGATTGGCGAGAAGAAGTTATCTTGAGAAAAACCGATAATACCGCACTACGAATTTTTACGACTACCATTCCTGCAACCAATCGCATTTACACACTCATGCACGACACGCAATATCGAGTAGCGATTGGTTGGCAAAACTCAGCTTATAATCAACCGCCTCACCCAAGTTTTTATCTGGGCGATGGCATGAAAGAATTACAAAAACCTAATGTTCAGACGATTAGCCGAAAAACAGCCGAAGTAATTAATGGTTCGGAAGAAACAGACAATACAAAAGTCGTGATTTACCCTAACCCATCGAGGCATTCTTTCCAGCTAAAATTAGCAGGAAAATTTAGCTATACAATCATTGATATGAGTGGCAAAAAACTCGAAAATGATTCTTGCACCGATGAATGTGAAGTTGGAGCAAAACTTCCATCGGGTGCTTACATCGTAAAAGTCAAATCAAAACGCAGTACCGAATCTTTAAAAATCGTAAAAGAGTAAAATTGTATATTTCTATGAAAAAACGAGTTTGTATTTTAGTCAAAATAATCAGTCTTGCATTAATCATTTCGCTCAATATCAATGCCCAAAGCCTGCCCAAAAAAGCTGAGCTTCTTAAATCACTTACCTCTGCCAACGCCTATTTCATGAACGAATGGCCCGATGTAAGCAAACCCATTTGGGCAGCCGATAAAACTCGCCCCAGCAATATCTGGACTCGTGGGGTTTATTACGAAGGATTGATGGCTCTCTATAAAATTGATAAGAAAAAAAGCTATTACGATTATGCAGTTTCGTGGGGCGAAGCTCACAAATGGGGACTAAGAAACGGTATAAAAACTCGCAACGGCGATGACCAATGTTGCGGTCAAACCTACATGGATTTGTATCTGATTGACCCAAAACCTGAGCGTATCCGAGATATAAAGGCGTGCATGGACAACATGGTAAATAGCGAAAAAAAGGACGATTGGACGTGGGTTGATGCCCTTCAGATGGCTATGCCTGTTTTTGCTCAGTTGGGGGTTATTTACAAAGATGACCGCTACTACGAAAAAATGTACGAAATGTATATGCACACAAAAAACGTTGAGGGAACGAAAGGAATGTATAATCCCGTAGAAAAGCTATGGTATCGAGATAAAGACTTCGACCCACCTTATACTACACCAGCGGGCAAAAGTTGCTATTGGTCACGTGGTAATGGTTGGGTGGTAGCAGCCCTGGTACGTGTACTCGATATCATGCCCAAAAATGCACCACACCGTGAAGAATACGAAAAAACTTTCTTAGAAATGATGGAGGCTCTGCCAGCTTACCAAAGAACTGATGGTTTTTGGAATGTGAGTATTACTGACGAAACCGATTTTGGTGGAAAAGAACTCACAGGCACAGCATTATTTACTTACGGAATGGCTTGGGGCGTAAATAAAGGTTTGCTGAACAAGAAAAAATATACCCCAATCATAGCCAAAGCCATGAATGCCATGATGAAAGACTGTGTGCATCCCAACGGATTTTTGGGTTATGTGCAAGGCACAGGCAAAGAACCAAAAGACGGCCAACCACTCAGCTACGACAAAGTACCCAACTTTACTGATTTTGGGGTAGGTTGTTATTTATTGGCTGGTGCCGAGGTTTATAAAATGAAATAATTTTTTAAGTTTTTTTACCACGGAGGCACAGATTACATAGATTACCACAGAAAAGCACTCCGTGAAACTCCGTGTTCTCCGTGCCTCTGTGGTCATAAAAAAACAAAGAATATGCTCAATAAAACAATAGGATTAATCCTCCTCGCAAGCACAATTGCTGCTGCCCAACCCAAATGGAAGCCAATCACCCAACAATCAAAACCGTGGACGAGATGGTGGTGGGAAGGCAATGCCGTAAACCCCAAAGACCTTACCTACAACATGGAAGGCTTCCAAAAAGTAGGTCTTGGCGGAGTAGAAATTACGCCAATTTACGGAGTGAAAGGCCACGAATCAGAATTTATTGATTTTCTTTCGCCGAAATGGGTTGATATGTTTAAGCATACCCTCAAAGAAGGTACTCGCCTCGGCATAGGCATCGACTTGGCAAATGCGTCGGGTTGGCCTTTTGGTGGTCGTTGGGTTACGCCCGAAGATGCTTGTAAGGCCGTTTTTCATAAAACATATCAGCTAAAAGAAGGCGAAACCCTCAATGAAAATATCACTTTTGTGCAACAACCGATTTTAAGATATGTTTTGCCTAAGAAAACCGAACTGAAAGATTTAAAATACCCCATTTCAAAAAATGACAATTTGCAAGAACTGGCCATCGACCAAGTGCGTTTCGAACAGCCACTTCCACTGCAAACACTCATGGCATATTCAGATAAAGGAGAAGTGTTGAATCTGACCGAAAAAGTAAACAAAGAAGGTAAACTCAACTGGCAAGCCCCCACAGGAAATTGGACACTCTACGCAGTTTTTCAAGGTTTTCATGGGAAGATGGTTGAGCGTGCTGGTCCAGGTGGCGAAGGCGATGTAATTGACCATTTTTCTGCAAAAGCCATCAAAAATTATCTTTCAGCCTTCGATAAGGCTTTTGCCAAAACTGATGTTTCAAGTATGCGAGCGTTCTTCAATGACTCTTATGAGGTTGATGATGCTCGTGGACAATCAGACTGGACAGAAGCTCTTTTCGATGAATTCAAAGCTCGCCGTGGTTATGATTTACGCAATCATTTACCCAACCTTTTTAGCAAAGAAAAATCCGACCTCAATAGCCGAGTTTTATTCGATTACCGCAGCACAATCGGCGATTTGATTCTCGAAAAATATACTTCAGAATGGGCAAAATGGGCTCACGGACGTGGGAAAATCGTGAGAAACCAAGCCCACGGTTCGCCAGCCAATACTTTGGATTTATATAGCGTAGTAGATATTCCCGAAATCGAAGGGACAGATTTGCTTCGTATCAAATTTGCTTCTTCGGCTGCAAACGTGATGGGCAAAAAACTCGCTTCTTCGGAGTCGGCCACTTGGGAAAACGAGCATTTCCTCTCGAATTTGTCCGATGTGAAACGTGCTTTAGACCTCTTCATGGTAGGCGGTGTCAATCACTTATTCTATCATGGCACGCCCTATACACCACAAAATGCGGCTTTTCCGGGTTGGCTGTTTTATGCGGCAGTGCATTTCACACCTCACAATCCTTTTTGGAAAGATTTCGGTAAATTGAATAATTATGTGGCTCGCTGCCAGACTTTCCTGCAAGATAGCAAAGGCAATAACGACGTTTTATTTTATTTCCCTATCACCGACCGTCTTACCGAACAATCGCCAAAAGGCTTACTCGAACATTTCGATGGAGTTACACCAGAATTTAACGGTACAGATTTCAAAGAATTAGGTCAAAAACTCCTCGACCGTGGTTATGGTTTTGATTTTATTTCTGACAAACAAATCTTAAATCTTCGTACAGCAAACCACGCAATTCTGACTGGCGGTATTCAGTACAAAACCATTTTAATTGCTGATAGTGAGCAAATTCCACTCGAAACTTTCGAGAAACTCATCAATTTAGCCAAACAAGGAGCAACTATTATTGTGCATAAAAAACTCCCTTCGGATGTACCAGGTTTGGGTAATTTAGATACCCGTCGAGCAAAATTTAAAGCTTTGCTGGCTCAGCTACGCTTTGAAAACGTCGGCAGGGTTCAGAACCCTGCCGACGTTAAGCAAAAATTCAGTCAAGCAAAAATTGGTCAAGGTTCATTTTTAGTAGGTGACGATTTAGACGAAATGATGATTTTTGCAAAAATCTACCGAGAAACTATGATTGATAATGGCTTGCAGTTTGTCAGAAAAACTCACGCCAAAGGCAATTATTATTTCGTAAATAACAAAACCACAAAAGCATTTGACGGTTGGGTAAAATTATCGGTTGATGCAAAATCGGCTGCACTGTACAACCCAATGACTGAGGCTTTGGGCATGGCCAAATACAACGCAAAAACCAACGAAATTTATCTGCAATTGGCAGCGGGTGAATCGTGCATTATCGAAACCTACAAAACCCCAGTTTCGGGAACAGCCTATGCGTACTTCAAACCCAAAGGCGAAGCCCAAGAACTGACAGGAACATGGAAAATCAGTTTCTTGGAAGGTGGACCCGAATTACCAAAAACTATCGAAACAAAATCGCTTGGCTCTTGGACGAAATTGGAGGGTGAGGCCTACAAAAACTTCTCTGGAACGGCATCCTATTCACTTGATTTCACAAATCCAAATACCTCATCAGCAGGCTATTGGCTCGATTTAGGCAAAGTGGCCGAAAGTGCAACGGTTACAATCAACGGAAAGTTTTTGGGAACACTCATTGGGCCGACTTACCGAGTTTTTGTGCCGAATTCATTATTGAAAGCACAAAATACATTAGTCGTAAATGTATCGAACTCAATGGCCAACCGAGTAATTGCTATCGAAAAACAAGGCGTTGTTTGGCAGAAATTCTACAACATCAATGTATCGGCAAGGTTGCGACCAAATTTGGGTAAGGATGGATATTTCACAACCCAAAATTGGCAACCAAGAGATTCTGGTTTGCTCGAAAAGGTAACATTGACAGCGGTTGAAGCCCCCTAAATCCCCCGATGGGGGACTTTTTTGAATTGAAAAATCGGGTAAATTTTCAATTGCCATCTGCTTTAGCTGGTGGATAATGAATTAAACAATCAATTTGACTTTAGTCAAAACAATTATTTAGGCTAAAGCCCAATAGTCAATATTATTATTTATCTACCAGCTAAATCGGACCGCCGATGCGGCAGGTAGCAACTAATTTTAGTTTTCTATGAAAAAAACATTCCTTTTTCTAAGCATCATTGTTTTTTCTCTCGCTTTTACTCAAAAACCAAAGCCAACGCTCTATATCATTGGCGATTCGACCGTGAAGAATGGTTCGGGAAAAGGTTCGGACGGGCAATGGGGTTGGGGAAGCCTGATTCACGAACACTTTGATACAACCAGAATCCATATCGAAAACCATGCGATTGGTGGGAGAAGTAGCCGTACTTTTTTGACCGAAGGACGTTGGGAACGAATCTTGAAAAACCTCAAAAAAGGCGATTTCGTGATGATGCAATTTGGGCATAACGATGGCGGGGCCATCAACGACACTACTCGTGCCAGAGGAACTATCAAAGGCACTGGCGAAGAAACGCAGGAAATTGATAATCTACTAACCAAAAAGCACGAAATCGTGCATTCGTATGGTTGGTATATGCGAAAATACATCGCCGAAACCAAAGAAAAAGGTGCAACGCCCATTGTGTTTTCGCCAGTGCCACGCAATGTTTGGAAAGAGGGTAAAATTCCAAGAGACCAATACGGCAAATGGGCGGCCGAGTCGGCACAAACAACAGGAGCTTTTTTTGTAGATTTGAACGAATTGGTTTCGGTCAAATACGAACTTTCTAATGAGGCAAAACTCAAAGCCGATTTCTTCCCGATTGACCACACGCACACCAATTATGCAGGAGCAAAACTCAACGCAGCTACGGTAGTTGAGGGAGTAAAAACGCTAAAAAAATGCAAAATCAAAAAATATTTAGTTCAAAACAAATAAAATTTTAAACAGTAAATATGTTTTAGAAAGCCTCTAAATACACCAAAACACCAGAACCCATCGTGTGCCATAATGACATACGATGGGTTTTGTTTTTAGATAACATCTTTTGTAGAAGAGCTTATTGGGAACGTTCCCGATAACGATTGCATAAATAAAAAACTACTGAAACTTGTTTCTATTTATCAAACTAAAAAACTTCAAATAATACAATTTAATTGCGTAATGGTCACAAAATCACCTGTTTGACAAGCTTCGATTTATACATCTATCTCACTTTTTTTTAAGATAATAATGCCATATGTCTTCACTAAATACAGGAAAGTACAGGTAAGAACTATAAACTATTCAATATAAAATTGCATTTCAATTAGTTCTCGTAATCTGTGAATTTCAATCTGTAATACATATATGAAGCACCAATACCCATTGCGTACTTTTTTTATTTTTTTTATTAGCGTAAGTTTACTCGTGAGTTGCTCTCGAGAAGAATTGGATATTTATGCACGTCCAGAAGGTTTAGAACCACCAATCTATCAGCAGCTACAAGCCAAGAAGAAGTTTAACACTCTTTTGCAGGTCATTGATAAAAGTGGCTACCAACGCACCCTTAGTAGTGCGGGTTACTGGACAATGTTTGCCCCTAATGATGATGCTTTCGCAAAGTATTTTCAGAAGAATAATCTTTCTATCAATAGCCTTGATTCTACCAAAGCCCGTGAACTTATTCAGTACCTTTTAGTATACAATGCCTTTGATAAAGACCGACTCGACGATTATCAGTCAACTACTGGCTGGATACCTTCAAAAGCATTCAGAAGACGCACAGCCTATTACACTGGTTTCTACAACGACCAAACCTTTGAGGGAAATCCAGTAAAAGCAGTAGCATCGAATCGCAACTCTACGGCCTATGTAAATGCCGATAATAACAATAAATATCTAAGTTATTTTACTGACACTTATTTTGCCGATAAGGGTCTCACAGCCGCTGATTATTCTTACTTCTACCCAAGTGTGCCATACACGGGTTTCAATGTGATGGATGCTAAAGTAGTAGAAAAAGATATTGTTGCCGAAAATGGCATGATTCATGAAATTGATAATGTATTCACGGCTCAACCATCTATCGAAGAATATCTACGAAACAAACCCGAATACAGCGAGTTCAGAAAAATCTTGGATAAATATGCTGTCAATTTTATTCCAAATGCTGAAGCTACCAAAAAATACCAGATTTTAACGGGCAAAAGCGACCAAGTTTACGTAAAATCATATTCGAAGCAAGCACTCACGTTTTGGCCAAACAACGAAAACTACACTAAGTTTTCGGATAATGACGGCCAGCAGGAAGCATGGAGCATTTTCGTGCCTAACAACGAAACTTTACAACCTTTTCTGAAAAACGTTATTCTCGAAAACTACGCTTCTTTGGACGTTGTTCCATCGACCGTCATCGCCGACTTACTGAATGCTCACCTATGGTCGTCGAGTGTTTGGCCAAGCAAATTCAAATCTACATTTAATGGTTTTGGCGAAGAAGCCCGCTTCGATCCTGCCACTAATATCATCGACAAGAAAGTATTGAGCAATGGTTTTTTCTACGGTACGAATAAAGTACAAGAAACCAATGTATTCAGCACTGTGTATGCCAAAGCTTACCTCGACCCAAAGTATTCGATAATGACTCGCTTATTGAATTTAGATTTAAGACCAACGATTTTGAATCCGAGATTCAAATACACGGTCTTTATGATGAGCGACGACGCCTTCAAGGCAGCTGGCTACGACTACGACGGTGCCAAAAATGAGTGGGGTTATACTGCCCCCGGCACAACCACTCGTACGGTGGGCGACATCAACCGAAACAACCTTTTACGTATGGTTGCTACGAGTATCATTGCCACACCAGACAACGAATTAGACAACCTCAGCAAAGACGGAATCATTGATGCCTTAAATGGCGAATATATAAGATTCGGGCAAAATAAAGTGTACTCGGCTGGCCTTGCAGATGCCAATCGAACTTTAAGCATTTTGGGGTCGAAAACCGCCACCAATGGTAAGGTTTACTACACTGACGGCTTATTGCGATTTACGGAATTGAATATCGGTAGGCACATCGAACTTTTGGGAACGGCTACCACATCGCCATTCTATTCGTTTGTTCAGTTTCTAAAAAACTCAGCACTGGCCTATAACGCCGCCACTGGCGAAATCATCGGAACGGCTTCGGGTTCATTTTACACTGTCTTTGTACCCAATAATGAGGCCATTCAAGCGGCTGTCAATGCGGGAGTTTTGCCAGGAACTGGCACTGGGGCTGTAAAAACGCCCAACTTTAACCCTACCAGCAATGAAGATAAACTAAAGGTTTGGAATTTTATTTCTTACCACGTCTTAAACAAAAAATCTTTGATTCCAGATGGCAAAGAGTCTGGTTCGATGGAAACCCTTTTGAAAGATAATACTGGCGATGGCATCAGAGTTACGGTCATCAATTCGGTGGGAGCAATGCAAGTTACCGATAGATATAGTCGAAAAGCCATAGTAAACGTAGCCAAAAGTAATAATCTATCGAACAGAGCAGTCATTCATTTGATGGACAACTACTTACAACCATAAATGTCCAAAAACATTACTTCAAAAAATATTTGAAAATATAGGCGAATGAAAATATTTACTAAACTTTTATTAATTCTTGGGGTGATTTTAGTGCAGGCAATTGATGCTCTTGCACAAAACACCAATGTCATCAGAGGAAAGGTTATCGACTCCCAAGATAATTCTCCAGTTATTGGAGCCACTGTTGCCGAAATCGACCGGGATAATCGTACCATCAAGGGTGTTGTGACCGACATCGAAGGAAACTTCGTCTTGAAAATGAATGACCCATCGCATCAGCTTTCGTTTTCGAGTATTGGCTACAAAACTCAAAAAGTGCAAGTGGGCAATAAAAAAACACTTGAAATCTTACTTGTTTCGACTGAAAACGAAATGGACGAAGTGGTGGTATCGGCTCAACGAAACGATAATGGCTTGCTTTCTCACTCTGACCGTAGCAATACGATGGCGGTTTCAAAAATTGACACAAAAGCCATCGAAGAAATGCAGGGTTCATCAATTGACCAAATGCTTCAAGGACGTCTGGCTGGAGTTGATATTACTGCCAGTTCGGGCGACCCAGGTGCTGGTATGCAAATTCGTATCAGAGGTACATCTTCCATCAACTCAGCCGTTGACCCAATGGTTGTCGTTGACGGTATGCCGTACGAAACTGCCATTCCTTCTGATTTCAATTTCGGTACGGCCGACGAACTGGGCTACGCTGCTTTATTGAACCTTGCTCCTACCGACATCAAAAACATTACGATTTTGAAAGATGCGGCTGCCACAGCC
This sequence comes from Emticicia sp., assembly GCF_049241225.1. Taxonomy (NCBI): domain Bacteria; kingdom Pseudomonadati; phylum Bacteroidota; class Cytophagia; order Cytophagales; family Leadbetterellaceae; genus Emticicia; species Emticicia sp. The sequence goes on along the minus strand of NZ_JBMLRC010000125.1, from coordinate 18,246 downwards.
ATGTGGGGGTCGAGGGCAGCCAATGGCGTTGTGGTTATCAACACCAAGCGTGGAAGTATCGGAAAGCCTCTCATTACTTATACATTCAAAGGTTCGGTTTCGCAACAACCTGCGGCCATTCCAATGCTCTCGGGCGACCAATATTCGATGCTGATTCCCGAAGCATTTATGAATAAAAATGGCGTTCCGCTAAATACTCAAAACGTTAAAGAATTTCAGTATGACCCTAACGACCCATACTGGTACAATAATTACAGCAATAATACTGACTGGATTAAAGAAATTACGCAACTCGGCCACGCCGAAGACCACAATATTTCGATTACGGGTGGTGGCGATAAAGCCAAATACTTTGCATCGTTTGGATACTTCAATCAAAGAGGTACAACCATCGGCACTGGTTTGAGTCGTTTGAATACGCGTATCAACCTTGATTATAACGTATCGAACCGTATTCGTTTCAAAACCGACCTTTCGTTTACGCACTCTGATAATGATAGAAACTACGTAAACTCATCTAACTCGGCCGACCAGATTCGTAATATTGCCTACAAAAAGATGCCCAACATGAGCGTGTATGAATACAACGAATTGGGTGTGATTACTCCGAATTATTTTTCGCCGTTTCGTAATATTCAAGGAGGCTACTCGGGCACTTACAACCCAGTTGCGATGGCTCTAAGTGCAAAAAACAATATTCTTTCTGAAAGAATCATACCACACTTCCAGTTGCAATATGATTTAAAACCAAGTGTTTGGATGGCATCTTTCGATGTGCAGTTTGATATAAACAATACCAAGAGTCAATCGTTTTTGCCACAAATTGCCACTGGTCAAACTTGGACAAGTTCGGCAGTAAATTTAGCTTACGACGGAGATGTGGATATTTTTGGAGTAACTACCAAGACAGCCTTGATTTATACACCAAAACTAAAAAACAAAAGCCATGATTTAACAAGCCTTTGGGTTTTGAATACGTCGGACATTAAAAGTATTTCGCAGCAAGCATCTGTACCAAACACAGCTTCTGACCAATTACAAGATATTACGAGTGTAGCTCGCCAAACTTCTTCGATTCTTTCATCATCAATCAACCAAACTCGCACGGTTGGTTTACTTTGGAATGTTCACTACGGTTTCAGAGAAAAATACATTGTCGATGTAGGTATCAGAGGCGATGGAAACTCAAGATTCGGCCCGGCATATCGCTATGGTTTATTCCCTTCGGTTTCAACAAAATGGAACATTTCGGATGAGCCTTTTATGAAACGTTTCGATAGCTTCATTGATAATTTGGCTTTCAGAGCCAGCTACGGTCAGAGCGGAAATGCCCCAAGATTCGACTATACATTTTTCAGCACATATAGCACACTTGGCTGGTCATATTTAGGGCAATCAGGTGTAATTCCTACCTCTATGGAATTGAAAAACCTAAGATGGGAAACCATTATTGGTAAAAACTTAGGCTTGAACCTTTCGCTTTTGAAACGAAAAATTACGGTTGATGCTGAGCTATATTCAAATCGTACGAAAAACCTATTCTTCAACGGACTTCAGATTTCTTCATTCACGGGTTTCAATAGTGTAAACATGAATGTCGGAACGATGGACAACATGGGTTGGGAAATCAACTTAGGTCTTACCCCTTACAAAACCAAGCAAATACAGGTTGATTTGAACATGAATATATCAAGAAATGTAAACGTGATTCGTGAAATTTCGGACTTGTACCCACGCACGAGAGGGAACATCACAAGCAATGGCGAATACAAAACTTATATGCAAGAAAACAATCCTTTTGGGTCGTTTTATGGCTTTAAGTATGTGGGGGTGTATAAAGACAAAGATGCCACAATTGCTCAGGGCAAAAACGGAGAGCCAATTATCACTCCCGACGGCCAAGGGGTATATATGAGATTTAATTATCCAGCAACTGATTACATTTTCCAACCAGGTGATGCGAAGTATGAAGATATCAACAAAGATGGCAATATCAATTATATGGACATTGTGTATTTGGGCAATAGCAACCCAGCACTTACGGGTGGTTTTGGTGGAACTATCACTTGGATGCAACGCCTAAAAATTACGGCTTTCTTTAATTTTCGCTCCGACTACGATGTGGTTAATGGCACAAGAATGTTTACGACATCCATGTACGGCTACGACAACCAAAGCACGGAGGTGCTTTCGAGATGGAGAAAATCTGGTGATGTAACCAACGTACCGAGAGCCCTGTTTGGCACTGGCTATAACTGGCTGGGGTCGAGCCGCTATGTTGAAGATGCTTCGTTTGTGCGTTTCCGTACGCTCACGATGCGTTATAATTTTTCTAAGAAAATCAACGACCGCCTGAAAATGAAAAATTTAAGCGGCTACATAACAGCCGAAAACTTATTTACATGGACAAGGTACCAAGGCCAAGACCCCGAAGTGACTCTCAGAGGTGGCGACCCATTCAGAGTAGCAGTTGATTATTCGATGACACCTCCATCAAAAACGATTACGATAGGTTTGACATCATCGTTTTGAGGAAGATGGATTAATATTAAAAATTTTTCCTCCTTTTTTCAAGGGAAAATAATTTGACATTCAGAAGAAAAAATAATAAAATGTTAAAAAGATTACTCTATAGTTCGGTGTGTGTGTTACTATTGTTCGTACCAACTTCGTGCGACAATTGGCTTGATTTACAGCCACAAGATGGTATCACAAAAGATAAGTTCTGGAAAACGAAAGAACAAGTACAAGCGGCCATGACGGGCGTTTATGCTTCGATGCTCGCCCCAAGTTCTTCGATTGTATTCAATAACGTCACGACGCCGAGTAATAGCTTGGTACTTAGTTTGTTTCTCTGGGGCGAGCTTCGTGCCGATATGCTCACCACTACTTTTACGACTCGTGCCGAAGAACTCGATATCATGAACGTAAATATTTTGGCAAGTAATGGTATCACCAACTGGCGTCCATTCTACCAAATCATCAATTATTGTAATACAGTCATTGATTTTGCTCCGTCGGTTTTAGAGAACGATAAAACCTTCACGCAAGAAGCTCTCAACGGCTATGTGGCCGAAGCCAAAACGATTCGTGCCTTAATGTATTTTTACTTAGCTCGTACTTTCGGAGATGTGCCATTGAAACTAAAATCAACAAGTACCGACGAAGAAATCCAACAGATTCCAAAAAATACGCAGGCCGAAGTTTTAGAGCAAATCGTCAAAGATTTGAACGAAGCCGAACCCAATGCTCCTCTCACTTATGGAAATGCTGCATCTGACAAAGGGCGTATTACCCGATACACGGTCAACGCCTTACAAGCTGATGTATACTTATGGATGGAGAAATATAACGAATCGCTTGCTGCCTGCGATAAAATCATTAGGAGTAATCGATTTGGTCTGATTGAGGGCACTCGTTTTTTCAGTACGGTTTTCGTGCAAGGCAATTCAAACGAAAGCATCTTTGAGCTACAATTCGACCGCCAACGCCTCAATGAATTTTATCCACTTTTTGCTAACCCTCGTCGATTCAATGCCAATTCGTATGTCATGGACTTTGTTTATACCCAAGACTTCACGGATGACACCAAGAAAGATTTACGAGGCCCCGAAGCTGCCGTGCGTGCCACCGATGGCATGATTTGGAAATATACGGGAATCAATGCTACTCAAACCCGAGCCATTGAAGATTATACTGCCCACTGGATGGTCTATCGATACGCTGATATTCTACTGATGAAAGCGGAGGCGTTAGCCCTGCTCAACCGAGGCCCAGAAGCTTTAAGTATTGTGAAAACCATTAGAACTCGTGCCAATGCCTTGGAATTAACCAACGAAAACCCCGACCCAAGCGATGTGGAGGCAGTAGCTGATTTCATTCTGAGCGAACGTGCAAGAGAATTTGCTTTTGAAGGCAAACGCTGGTACGATTTACTTCGCCATTCTAAACGTAATAAATACAAAAGAATGGATATCATGCTCGAAATGGTAGCCAGAGCCGCCCCGCCCGACCGCCAACAATCGGCTATTGCCAAATACAAGGATTTCAACAGCCATTACCTGCCAATTTATCAATACGAATTGCAAACAAATAAAAACCTGGTACAAAATCCATTTTACAAGTAATCGAAAAATATACGCTCATTCTGATAGGCATGCCAAAGATTGAGGAGTGTTACACCGAAATATAAAAAAGTAATGAAAAAAATATCAAAAACCATATCCATCTTATTGGCAAGTATCTTTGGAGTGGTGTACTTGCTGGCCTGTGCTGATATTGAAATCGTAGAGTCAACCACTACCGATGTGAATATGTACAGCTATTTAAGAAAATACCCTGACAAATACTCTGACTTTGCCACCATACTCGACAAAGCTGGCTATTCGAGTTTCTTAGACGCTTACGGTGCCTACACGATGTTTGTGCCAACCAACACGGGTGTACAATCATACCTACAAAGTATCAATAAAAACATTTCACAGCTAACGGCCGATGAAGCAAAAGATATTGCCAAAATTCATATCATTCGTGATACCCTAACCACTAAATCATTCAAAGATGGAAAGCTTCCTTTGATAACCATGTACGGTCAGTATCTGATTGGGGGTGTAAATTCACTCAATGGCGTTTCGAGTTTCAGTGTCAATCGTCAAGCTTCGGTTATTGAGTCGAATATCACCGTTGGCAATGGTATTTTACATATTATTGATAAAACCCTCCAACCTGCCAAATCTTCACTTTCGGCAATGATTGAGGCAAATCCCAATTACTCTATTTTCACGCAAGCTCTCAAAGAAACTGGCTACTATGATTCGCTCAAACTCGTCGATACCGATTTAAGCAAACGCTGGTCAACAATCATTGTCGAATCAAATGCTGTTTTGAGCAAAGCAGGTTTTAATTCTTACGAGGCTCTGAAAAAAAGATACTCAACCACTGGCAACCCTCGCCTAAAAAATGATAGTTTGAATCTTTACATTTCGTATCACCTCCTTCCAGGAATCAAATATTTAGCCGATATTATCTCGGCCGCTTCGCACCTTACGAAAGTTCCTTTAGAAGTAGTTACCTCAAAATTAGATGGTCAAACAGTACTTCTCAACGAAATCGAATTTAATGGCGTACTCGAAAAAGGCGTAGAATTAGACCGAAACCTGAGCGATAACGCCGCCACTAATGGCGTGCTTCATGCAGCCAACAGCCATTTTGTTGTAAAATTCCGCAAGCCAACACCTGTACATTGGAAAGTGTCCGATATTCCAGAGATTCGTAAACTGCCTGCCTATTTCCGTAAGCAGAACTATAACTTCGATATGGGTTCTATCAAAGATTGGTCGTGGCAAATGAACCAAATCACCTACGTATATGGCACATCAGGTGTACCCGCAACCACATATTTCAATGATTGCTTGCAAGTGCCGCTCGGTATCGGAAATGCCGCTCGTAGCAACTGGATTGAAATGAAAACTCCTTTGATTGTCAAGGGAAAATACAAAGTATGGATATGCTACCGAGCTCAAAAACAATCTGGAACACTCGGCACAACGGGAGGCTCAACAAGTGTCGTTCAGGTAAGCGTTAATGGCGAACCACTGCCAAGACCTGTAACTTTCACCGACCAAGCACCGACTGGTACAGCAGGAGAATTAGAATCTTTGGGTTGGAAAATGTATATGAATGGCGTAACGTCGCTATTTGCATGCGGGCGTTTGTTAGGTACAATTGACATTAAAACCACCGACCGACACACGCTAAGGATGCAATCAATTTCGGGTGGACAAAATACCAATAACATTGACCTTATTCAGTTTATTCCAGTAGATATGAACCAATTAAGTCCAAGATTTACTCAGTCAGGACTACAAATTCAGTAAATATCTTTTAGCTAAAAATTATAACTGAGAACTTTAGAAATACACAAAAAATGTTGAAAACATATACATATTCTCTTTTATTTATCACTGCTTGTGCTTTGGCTTCCTGTGAAAAATGGGACGACAGGGTTACGCTCGCCAGCGAATCTCTGGGCCGAAATCTATTTGAGCAGATAAGTACACAACCCGAACTTAGCAAGTTTCAAGAGCTTTTGATAAAAAGTGGTTATGACAAACTCATTAGTGCATCGCAAAACTACACAGTTTTTGCTCCTTCCAATAAAGCACTCGAAGGATTCGACACCAACAGTTTAAAAGATAGTGCCTCCATCAAGGCGTTCGTAGGCAATCATATTGCTATGCAATCGTACCCAATGCCTTCTACAAACACCGAAAACCGAATTAAACTACTAAATGGCAAATACCTATCTTTCACAAAAGGCCTTTTGGGCGATTCGCCGATTTCAACCCCGAGTATTTTTGTAGGAAACGGCGTATTGCACGTGCTTGATAAATACGCACCCGTTTTACCAAACATTTGGACGTATATCAACGACACAAGGGCCGAATACACCCAAAATAAAGTTCTTGCCAATTTGGTTTATTATTCATTTAATCCTGCAAAAGCTATCATTGATAGTATCAGCGGCACAACTGGCCGCCCAATTTATAGAGCAGGCAGTGGTTTGGAACTAAAAAATCAATTTACTGATGCCGTATATGACCTTGCCGATGAATCTAAGCAATACACCTATTTCATATTGAATGACCAAGCATTTGCGTCTGAAATTGCGAAAGTTAGCCCATTTTTCAAAACCTCTACCAATGACAGTACCTACAATGCAGCCGCTTGGAATGTGATAAAAGATGTAGCCATTGAAGGGTATTATACAACCGAAAAACTACCAGAAGTCTTGAAATCAAAATTCGGTGTTGATATTCCGCTCAATAAAACGGCTATCTTGAAAAGCATAAAAATGAGCAATGGCATTGCCTATGTACTCAATAAAGTTGATTTCAAACTTCAAGATAAATTGCAGCCGATTGTGGTTGAAGCCGAAAGCAACAACACATTTATGCAAAATATCTCTACGGCAACTTTTGCCATCATGCAAAAGAAAAACCCGACGACTAATCAAGATTTTACGCAAATACTATTTGCGGGTCATGGTGTGACCAACTTTTGGGTAAGGTACCGTGTACAGGCAGTTCCTACAGCCAAATACAAAGTATATTGGGTGGCGGTCAACGACCAGTCACGCACCAATTATACGAGTAGTGGCGTAACGCCACCCACAACGCTCACCCAACGATTGGCCATGGGAAGTGTTACGAATACCACCTTTGCCAACGTAACGGTAACACTCAATAATTATTCAGAAGTGCTTTTGGGCGAATATACAACTACTCGATTTGGTACGCTGGACTTATTCTTGCAAGGGAGTGGCACAACCCCAATTGTGTTAGATTATATCAAATTAGTACCTGTTTTGTAGCAACCCCTCCCAACCCTCCCCGATAGGGAGGGCTAAAAAAGTTCCACTCTCCATCGGGGAGGAGCTGGGGGTGGGGTATTTCTTAGACAATATTTCAATGAATAAAATATTTATGCGAGCATCACAAAAAATGGCTTATCTGCTTCTGGGTTTTTGCATCATTTCGGCGGGTGTTTCGGCCCAAAATGAGCAATCGAAGGTAGTGAATCAAAGAGCTAAATTTACCAATCAAATATCGGGTAATATCTCTGACGGGATTACTCAAAAGCCTTTGGCAGGTGCCAGAATTTACTACAAGAAAGCCACAACTGCTATCACCGACGACAACGGTACTTTCAAACTACAAGTACCCAACTATTCGGTTTCGGTAATAATCGAAATGGCTGGTTATCAATCAAAAGAGGTATTTATTGCTGGAAGAAAAGAATTGAAAATCAGTTTGAACGAAGAGGGTCATCCATCGTTTAATCAAGAAATAAATCTACCGACAAGCACAGTTTCGGGCAATCGCCTGACTTCGGCCGCGGTTTCGGCTCAAATGAGCGATACTTGGTCGAGAGCAACCGACAGCCCCGATAGCTACCTTCAAGGCAAGATAGCTGGTCTGAATGTCATTCGTCATTCGGGCGTTGCCAATTCGAGTGCTACCCTGCTATTGCGTGGCATCAATTCACTGCAAACAACCACACAACCATTGATTATTGTCGATAATATGATTTATGACAATAGCCAATACGGTAATTCGCTGATTAGCAACTATATAGACAATCCACTGGCTAACCTTGACGTTCGTGACATCAGTAGCATTACAGTTTTGAAAGATGCCTCAGCAGCAGCACTTTATGGCACCAAAGCTGCCAATGGCGTAATTTTAATCACCACCGCACGAGCCAAAGAATTAGGCACAAAAATCGACTTAGCGGTTTATGGCGGAATGAATTTCGCTCCGAAATCTCTTCCAATGCTGAGTGTGAAAGATTACCGTACTTATCTCTCAGACTTGTATAAGTCGAGCGGAGCTTCAACCGACCAGATTCAGGCTTTGCCCTTCATGAATGATAATAAATCGGCCGAAACTTATTATCAATACCACAACGACACCGACTGGCAAGAAAAAATGTTTGCCAATCAGCAGATGAAAAATGTTTATTTGAAAGTAACAGGAGGCGATAATATTGCCAAATATGCACTTTCGCTCAACTTCGCCAATAACCAAACCGCACTTGCTGGCTCCGATTTGAGCAAATACGGCACCCGTTTCAATGCTGATTTGAATTTAAGTCGTCGTCTCAAAGGTGTCACGAATCTGAGTTTTACTTTCAATGAAGCCAGGACCAAAGACTTAGGTTTTTCGCCAAAAACAAATCCGATTTTTCTATCATTAATAAAAGCACCTTTCTTGAGCGATTATGATATTTCAAGCCTTGGAATTGCCTCACCTGACCTTTCAGATGAAGATATTTTCAATGTTGGAAATCCGAGCGTAGTATCGCAAGTAATGGCTGCCTCCAATCGTTCGTATCGTTTTGCCGGAACAATCGCTTTCGATTATGAATTAAGCAAGAAAATTCATCTTGGTACTAACATCGGTATCATTTTCGACAAAATTAAAGAAAACCGATTTGTACCTAAAAGAGGTATCTTGAGCGATACTTTGGGCCTTTTTGTAGCCGAAAACAAATTAGGTTCGCAAACCAAACGATTATTCAATTTATTCAATGATACTTATTTATCATTTAACCACTCATTCGGCGAAACACAAGCATTTTCGGCAAGAATTGGAGCCCGATTTTTGAATAGTCGTATCGAACAAGACAAAATCTTGGGTTTTAACTCCGCCACCGATGATTTAGTAACGGTAGGAAATGGACAACGACTACTCAACCAAATCAGTGGAGGGGTAGGAACATCCAACTGGCTCAATACTTATCTAAGTTTAGATTATAGCATTTCTGATAAATATTTCTTGGCTTTTAATATGGCGATGGATGCTTCTTCGAGGTTTGGTAAAGATGCCGCTTCGCAAGGAATCAAAATCGGAGGTTCGCCTACTTCGTTAATGCCTTCACTTACGGGAGCTTGGATTATTTCTTCTGAAAAATTTATGGCAAATACAGCCTTCGATTTACTAAAAATCCGTGCATCAATTGGGCAAGTGGGCAACGATAACATCGGAAATTATGCTTCTCGCCAATATTATGTTGTGCAAAATCTTTTAGGTATGCAGGGGCTTGTACGAGGAAATATTGCCAATACGGCTCTCCAGTGGGAAACCGTCACGAAGTCTAATTTAGGAATTGATGCTTCATTATTCAATGAGAGAATCAACCTTAGCCTCGATTTTTTCAAGAATAAAACCAGTAATATGCTCACCACCGAAAAACTCCCGAGTGCTTCGGGTATTTCGTATATCCTTACCAACAATGCAGCCATGCAAACAAAAGGTTTGGAAGCTTCACTAAACATCAAAGCTATTTATCAACAAAACCTTAAATGGGATATTGGCCTAACGATTGGTAAAGCAAATTCAAGCCTAACAAAACTACCTGACGATAATACAATTACGATTTTCGGGAATGCCTCTTATATCTCGCAAGTAGGCCAAGCACCTAACCTTTTCTATGGTTTAGTAGCACAAGGAGTTTACTCTTCTGATGCCGAAGCAAACGCTGCGGGCTTACAAACCAAGCGTACGGATGGTTCACTGATGCCATTTCGTGGGGGCGATATGAAGTTTACCGACCTCAACGGCGATAAAATCATCGATGAAAAAGATAATCAAATCATCGGCAACCCAAATCCCGATTTCTTTGGCTCGGTTCTCAATCGCATCACTTACAAAAATTGGACTTTAGATGCAGTTGGTACGTTTGTTTCGGGCAATAGTATTTATAATTATACGAGAAGTGCCTTAGAATCAATGTCGAATCCGAATAATCAAACTCAAGCGGTATTAAATCGCTGGCGAGGTGAAGGCCAAGTTGCCAGTATGCCGAGAGCCTTAATGGGCGACCCAATGGGTAATGGTCGATTTTCGAGTAGATGGATAGAAGATGGCTCGTATTTCAGGCTAAGAAGCCTTACAGTTTCACACAATTTGCCAGTTGATAAAAGTATGGTAAAATACCTGACTTTTTACGGAACTGTTAATAATGCTTTTACACTCACCAAATACTTAGGCTATGACCCAGAGTTTAGTGCAACAAATAGTATTTTCGGTCAGGGCGTTGATAATACCCTTGAGCCATTACAAAAGTCGTTTCAGTTAGGAATTAAAATTGGTTTGTAAAATTTTGTTCCGAATTTTCCTCCCCTTTTTTCAAGGGGAGGTGTCCTGACGAAGTCGGACGGAGGGGTTTTTCGACGTAGAATTTGTTTTGAAAGGACTTCAAATACCTCTCAACCACCCCCGACTGGGCGTCCCCGCCGACTTCGTCAGGCGACCCCTCCGGGCGACGGTCGCCTTGAAAATAAGGAGCGACCATCGCACGGGGAAAATTTTCAAAAAAAGAATTAGGAGAGTCATTCTCTCAATCATTCATTCAATATCATTCATTGTATTTCACATTTATGAAATCTTCAGTTAAAAAAATATTCTTAAACGTCAGCTTACTTTCGAGTATGTTTGTGGCTACATCTTCGTGTAAACAACTTTTCGACTTAGAACCTGAAGAAACACTCACAAAAGAACAAGTCTATCGAAACCTTTTCGATGCCGACGCCGCCATTATTGGGCTTTACGGCAAATTCATGACTTTGGCCAAACAGCACGTCATTTTGAACGAACTAAGAGCCGATTTGCTCGATGTCAGTGGTGGTGCCGACGAGCAACTTGCACAACTCAATAACCACAATGTGCAAGAAGGAAATCCGTATGCCGACCCTCGTCCGTTTTACGAAGTAATTTTGAATTGCAACGACATTTTGAAAAATTTCAAGATAATGCTCGACCAAAACAAAATGAAAGCCGAGGAATATAACCAACGCACGGCCGATGTGATTGCCTTGCGTACTTGGGTATATTTGCAAGTAGGTATTCATTTTGGACAAGTGCCTTACATAACCAGCACCGTTGAAAACATAACGGATTTAAGTGCTTTAAATGCAGCTCCGAAACTTTCGTTACAAAATCTGGTGAAAGAACTCATCAAAACCATGGAGGCGATTCCGCCAATCTATATGGAGGTTTATCCGTCAACCAATACTTTGGTGGCAAACTCGGTTGATGGTTACTTATTGAATAAAATGTTTATCAATAAGCACGTTTTGTTAGGTGATTTATATCTCTGGGACAATCAATATCTAAAAGCTGCCACTACCTATAAATTAGTTTTAGAAACAGCTTCACGACTCGGCTACGATATCAACACGGGTGAGATTTTCTTTGGTTTATACAAAATCAAATATGCCGAAGCCAACGCCCGTGACATGACAGTTGCGTACACAAGTAGCCGAAACGACATCAATGCCCTGATTGATAATAACGATACAGGCTGGCGTTCGATATTCACTCGTCGAAATACCGATGCTGGCTATAACTACGAGTGGATTTGGGCCTTACCTTTTGATGCAACTTTTAATCCACAAAATCCATTCATTGATTTATTTCAGAATAAAGTAAAACCATCAGAACAAGGTATTTCGCTCTGGAATAGCCAACGACAAATCAATAATTTCCCATTCGATGCTCGTGGCCGAATGACCTATAAAACAGTTGGAGGGCAACCAATCGTGATGAAATATTTGTATAATTACATCGACCCACTCACATCGCTTAACCTCGGAACGGCCAATTTTGGTAAAGGCCAATGGATGCTCTATCGTGCGGCTACTTTACACCTAAGATTTGCCGAAGCAGCTAATCGTGATGGACGTAGAAAACTGGCTTTTGCATTAATGAATCAAGGAATTTCGACCACCTACAACAATACTGCGATTTCTGACAAAACCAGATTAATGAATACTTTTGATGTACCGCCGTATGATTTCGACGGAAGAAATGGTGATAATCCATCTTTCAGAGCATCGTGGTACCGAAATACGGGTATCAGAGGTAGAGCTTCGTTACAATCGGTGGCGGTTGTGGGTGATAGTACGCTTTCTATCGAAAACTCTCTAATTGAAGAATCGGCCTTAGAATTAGCATACGAAGGCCAACGTTGGGGCGATTTAGTAAGGGTTGCCTTACGCCGAAACGACCCTGCTTTTTTAGCTGATAAAGTTTATCAAAAACTCAAAAAAGCCAATAATCCAAACGCCGAAGCAGTAAGAGCAAAGTTATTGGTTAGCAGCAATTGGTACTTACCATTTAAGTTGAAATAAATTATTGCTTTGATGATTTATTCTTGCTCGTAGAAACGGCCAAATTGGACGTTTTTGAAGAAGAATCTGGCTACTTAATCAAACATCATAATAGTCGAAACTAAAATATCGAAACATAAGGTTGAATATAAATGTAGAAGCGAGGAATGTAATTTTCTCGCTTTCTGTTTTTTACACAAACTTGTTTCATAATTGACCAAACCGAAGCGATTATGTGCTCACTGTGGACAACGGACTATTGACAGTGGACACCTACACGCATAATTATTTATTAACATTCTTCGTTTATCTTTAAATTTCTCTAATTTTGGTGCAAATCCAACCTTAGCACGATGAAAATATTAGTAATTGAAGACGAAGCGAAAACCGTGCAGCTCATTAAACAGGGGCTTGAAGAACAACTATGGGAAGTCGATGTAGCCTATGATGGTTTGATTGGTCTCCAACTGGCCACCCGCAATACTTACACACTCATTATATCGGATATTATTTTGCCAGGAATCAGTGGCTTAGAACTTTGCCGACAATTGCGTAGCAAAGGTGTAGCTTCTCCGATTTTACTACTTACTGCTCTCGGTACGACTGATGATAAAATTGTCGGACTCGATGCTGGAGCAGATGATTATTTGGTAAAACCATTTGAGTTTCGTGAACTAATGGCTCGAATTCGAGCATTAACCCGCCGAAATATGGGTTCGATTCAGACCGCCAATCTGCTCAAAATTGCCGACCTCGAAATGGATTTAGATGCCAAGACCGTCACACGAAGTGGCAAAGAAATAGTGCTGACAGCCAAAGAATTTTCGTTACTCGAATACTTCATCCGACACCAAGGAAGAGTGATTTCTAAAGTAGAACTGGCCGAAAAAATTTGGGACGTAACATTCGATACTGGCACAAA
>NZ_JBMLRC010000125.1:0-4551 GCF_049241225.1 Emticicia sp. | reverse complement strand
TAAACATTCGCTCCCGACTTACTTACCAATTTATGGCTATCGTAACGGCCATTCTGCTGTTTTTTTCGGTAGGTGTCTATTTTTTCAGTAAACTTTACCTCGAAAAGCGTTTTTTCAAACGCCTACAAGACCGTGCCGTAACGACCACTACCCTGCTCTTCGACCTCCAAACGGCTGATACTACGGTGCTGAAACTCGTCAACACTGCTGATAAAGAATTGTTGAGCGATGAAAGTATTTATGTCTATGACGAAAACCTGAAAAAACTTGTTTTTGCAAGCCAAGAACCCTATTCGGGCTTGTTTGAAGAGTTAATTCCAAGTATTCAAAAAGAAAGTAAACCCACATATTATTACGCTGGTTTTTACCAGACTCTTGGTATTCAACTCAAAAAGGGAACAGCCAGCTATTGGGTAATTGTGAGTGCCATTGACCGAAATGGCAAAGAGGCCCTTGAAGATTTACGCAAAATTCTGACAGTGATGGTATTGATTGGGCTATTGCTTTCAGGGCTTTCGGGCTGGTTTTTTGCCGATAAAGCACTCGCTCCGATGTCGGGTATTATCACGCAAGTAAACGAGATTTTCCCTGCCAATACCGAAAGGCGTGTCGAACACCCCAACCGCTCAGACGAGATTGGGCGTTTGGTAGCAACTTTTAATCAACTGCTCGACCGTATTCAAGAAGCATTTACGATGCAAAAAATGTTTATCGCCAATGTATCGCACGAATTGAAGAATCCGCTGACCAAAATTTATTCTCAAATTGATATTACGCTGCTCCAAAAACGCACACCAGAAGTTTATGAAGAAAGCCTAAAATCACTCCAAGAAGATACCCGAACACTTACACAATTGACCAATACTTTGCTCAATTTAGCCAATACCGTTGTCAATGCCGAAGCGATTCAACGCTTACCACTACGCATAGACGAACTTTTGTGGGAAGCTAAAAGTCAACTAAAAAAATGGCACGACAATTATGTGATAAACATTGATTTCAGCGATTTTCCCGAAGACGAAGAAGCTCTGATTCTTGAAGGAAATGAGGCTTCATTAAAAGTAGCCTTGATGAATCTGATGGATAATGCCTGTAAGTTTTCGGAGAATAACAGTGTTTTTGTGAGTTTTTCGGCTACTGTCAAAGAAATTAGGCTTTCGTTTATGAACAAAGGGCCTGTTATTCCGAAAGCCGATTTACCTTATATTTTCCGCCCCTTTTATAGAAGCAATGCCACCGCCAAAGCCACCAAAGGACATGGGGTTGGCTTGGCTATTGTCTCTCAAATCGTCAAACTCCACAATGGCGACATTAGCGTAGTTTCGAATATTGATGAAACTGTTTTTACTTTGGTGTTTCGGAAGTAAAAGTCCCCTCCTCCAATTTTAAGCTAAATTTAAAGTCGATTTAATTCGCCTTTAACCTTGACATTGTTGCTTTGTACCATAAACTTAAAATCATAATCAATTAAGCAAATGGAAACAACACAATCTAACAACAACGGACTTTTGAAAGTTATCATCGGTGTGATGGCAGGCGTATTAGCTCTTTTAGGCTATTTATTCATGGGTGCAAGAAACGAAACACTCGAACTTCAAAAATCATTGACATCGAAAGTAGAACAACTTTCATCTACACAAATCAAACTTGATTCTATCTCGAAATCATTAGATGAGAAAATTCTTGAAGTACAGAGCTTAGGCGGAAACGTAGCCGAATTAGAAGCTGTTAAAGCTCAGTTGGAAAACGATAAGAAAAAATTGAAAACTGACCTTAGCTTCTCAGTTCAAAAATACGAATCGAAAATCAAAGATTACGAATCATTCTTAGTTGCCAAAGACGATGATATTCGCAAATTGAAGGAAGAGAACGGTATGTTGGTAGCAAAAACTCAAACGCTCGAAACAGAAAAACAACAAGTTATCGTTGAAAATGCTGCTTTAAAAACTGAGAAAGAAGAATTATCTTCTACTTTGACTAAAACAGTTGATGATTTCACTACAAAAAATAACGATTTGAAGCGTCAGGTAACTTTGGCTTCGGCAATGAAAGCTATCAATGTTCAGGTTGCGGCTCTTTCATCAAAAGGTAAAGAACGTGATGGTGGTGCATACAAGGCTTCAAGAATCGACCAATTGAAAGTTTCTTTCATTATGCCTTCAAACCCAGTAGCAGCACAAAACAACAAAGACATTTACGTGCGTGTACTTGATGCCAACGGTGCAGTTGTAGAAAACGGAAATGGCGGAATTGTACAAGTGGATGGTAAAGAAATTGGTTACAGCTTCAAGCAAAGCGTACCGTTTGAAAACAACGACCAACGTGTTGACTTAGTATCGGGTAAAGGTGCAAGCTACACGAAAGGAAAATACAGCGTTGAACTTTACTCAGAAGGCTTCAAAATTGGTAAAGGAGCATTTGAAGTAAAATAAGTAGCCCTTTCAATTTAGTTTATATCAAAGACGGTTTGTGTTTTTCGGAACGCACTCCGTCTTTATTATTTCTTACCTAACTCACTGTTGTACAATTATTTACTTAACAATCCGCGATTATGAAACTAAACGATTTAAAAATATTTCTTTGGGATGTGGTGTTGATTGGTGCCGAAATATTCTCTAAAATAAGCAGTTTCGTTTTTAAGACTTTCCGCCAACACCCACTTTCTTATACTGCATTACTCTACTTATTCATTACGATGGCATTCTGCTATTATCCGATATTCGACCATTGGAGTGCAGGGTTTATCATGATGAGCCTACCACTGGCGGTCTTATCTGGACTTACGGCAGCGTGTTATTTACTCGTAAAAAAACAAAAAATCGTAGCCGCAACGGGTTTCATTTGGCTTTTACTAACCTTTCCGCTCATCAAACGTATGGTCGGAATCAATAACAACGAAATAAAACTCGAAGATGTTTCTGCCTTAAAAGTCTTGAGTTTCAATGGCGAGTGTTTTGATGAAAAACATAAAACCGACGAGCATTGGGCAAAACTACAGGCCGATATTGCTTGCTTTCAGGAATACTCGCCCAATAAAGAGATTGAGTCGCAGTATGCCAATAATATAGTAAATCTTACTGAATTTGACAAAAAAGGGCTTATTGGCCTGGCTATGTTCTCGCAATACCCTATTCTGAAACAATATACCAAAATATGGGACAGAAAAAACCAACCCAACATCAATGGCTATTTATGTGCCGATATTGCTTATAAAAATGATACCGTAAGGGTAGTAAACGTACATCTTTGGTCAATGGGCGTACGCATAAATTTGGCGATTGATGCTTTGAAAAAAGGACATATAAAAACCTTTGCCGTAGAATTGGCCGATAGTTTTGGGCGTTTGAAAGAAGGTTTTGAAAAGCGTGACGAACAAATGCGTGAGGTAGAATCTTATGTTTCGGGAAGTAAGTATCCAGTCATTATCTGTGGAGATTTCAACGAAACGCCTTTTGGCTATTCTTACGGAAAACTCAAATTAAGTTTCAAAAACGCCTTTGAAGAAGCTGGACAAGGCCTCGGTTTTACGCTGAATCGACAGCCATACTTTGCCCGAATCGACCAACAATTTGTGAGCCACGACTGGCACGTTGAATCATATAAAACTATTTCAAGCGTCGATTTCTCCGACCATTTTCCAGTAATGGCCAAATATGTGTTGAAGAAATCGCTGATAGAAACTCCCGCTTTAGTTGCCATCAAATAAAATAAAAATAGAACGCTGATTCTGATGATTTTTATGATTTATCAAGATTCTCATCATCGAATATCATAATAATTTTAAAAATCTGCGTTCTATATTTCTCAAACTTATTTAAACTTCACACTACTGAAATTTCCGTTTACCACAATCTTGCAATCAGCAGAACCTTTTCCGATTTTACCCGTATAATATTTTACTGGATTAAAATGATGGTTTTCTTTCTTAGCATCAACATCTGAGTTGGTCGTAAACGAAACTCCACGTTCGTTCGGATAACTAAAATCTCCGTAGTTAGCTTTCACCTCAAAATCATACGAAACATTATTGCTCAATACCAAATTTACGGGCGAATAACTGGCATTTAGGTTCAATTCTTTTACATTCCTGCCCAGCTCGCCTAATTTAAAACCTCCCGAAAACTCCAATTTCAGGTTCGATGATTCGTTGATAGTACCAATCATTCCGCTCGAATACGAGATTTTTGCGTTCAATTTCCCTACTTCTTTAATATCAATTTCGCCAAAGCTATTATTGAAAATCAAATCATCGGCACGCTCCATTTTTATACCCGAATACGATGCCTTCAATTTCCCGCCAGTCATCGACCGAATCGTTGAACCTTTACTAAACGACAGATTAATATCTGACTGCGGATTAGAAATATCTTCGGCAATCAATTTCCCATAACTTTGATTAACCATCAAAACCGATGCAAACGATGGCAGAAAAGTATTACCAAACGAATTCTTCACCTTCAGCACATTTCCTTTGGGCATAAATACCTTATAATCAATCTTCAAAGAGTTCTTTTCATTGCTTCCCCCTTTCCAATTCCACGTATTATTATT
>NZ_JBMLRC010000124.1:0-1191 GCF_049241225.1 Emticicia sp. | reverse complement strand
AAAAAGCACTTATAATTTCTTATAAGTGCTTGACAATCAACGTGGACCAGCATGGTCTTTTTTTTTGCCCTTTAGGGTTCTAATAATCAAGCCTTTACGTAATATTTACGAAAACCGTACATCGCTCAGTACATCGGTTAAGCACAAAAAAAATTAAGCGACTGCACTTACTAATTCTGAGAGGCTTAAATGCACGGTGTCAAACTTTCCCAATTCCTTTTTTAACAATAGATTCTCAATTTTCAATTGAGCAATCTCACTGTAAAGGTCTGTAATGAGGTTTTTAAATACATTATCAGAACCTTTATCCTGCTTTTCTGTCAAATCTTTTTCTACTGTATCATTATTTGATAAAATACTTTTCTTGTGTATCAAATAATCTAAATGACTCATTAATGAATCATAAGTAGTTTTCTGCATTTTATTTTTATTCAATGCTGTATAAAATGCTTGTGGAGAGTACCCTACTGCCTTGCAGAGCGCAACTACTGTAATATCAGCCTCCTTTATTTTAGTCTCAAAATTTGTCTTTAAATCATCCATTTGTAAAAATATTTTATACAATTATTTTACATTAAGAAAAAAGTAAGTATTATTGTATCACAATTCAGTTGTGAAGATAACGTAAAAACGTTTTTTAGTATATATAAACGTAATAAAATTTTACAAATGGTACTTATTCGTAAATCTGGAAATATGTATTGGGAGCTTCTTAAAGCCCAAAAAGACAGTGTACAAATGTCTGTAAAGGAGCAATTATCTGAAAAGGGATTCTGGAGAGTATTCCAAGATACCTACTCACGCCCAAACTATCCAGTTGAGAAAGCCCCGATTGTAATTATTGATGTGATTTCAAAGAATGTACTACCTGAAGATTTGAAAACACGTATAGACCTTTCCGATTATGAGAAGCTGGTCGAATATCATAAAAAAATTAGCGTAAATATGGTTTAGTGGTTCCAAATAACCCCGATGCTTTTCGGGGTTTATTTTACTCCTAAACCCCAAAAAAAAAGACAAATGAATCAAGCCAACTTAGTAGAGTTCAAAGTATTGAAACTTGAAGATTTCCCAAAATTTGGTAGTGAGGTTTTTGTGGGTGCTTATCTAAAAGGATTGCTAGATAAAGACAAAATTTATTATACCGATTGCAGAAATACTGATTGGATTTTTTATGTAAATGATACTTGT
>NZ_JBMLRC010000123.1:0-2983 GCF_049241225.1 Emticicia sp. | reverse complement strand
TACTCAACGAGAAAAGCTATTAAAGCGTCCACATAGCAGAAAATGCTTAAAACTGAGCTGGAGTCTTTTTATTTTTTACACACAACCATGAATCCTTTTTCACACTAACTCGAGTATGCGTGAAATGATTATAAATTAATTTTTAAAAATTTAAACACACAACAAAAATGAACACAATCACACACACACAAACAAAATTTGCTTTTGCAAATTTTGCAGATGCAGAATTAATGGAGCTAAACCAAAACGAATTAGTAGAAACAGAAGGTGGCTCTTTTGCTTTTGTATTAGGATATATTGTTGGAGTTGCAGTAGTATTGGGCGTTTCTTATTTGGTACACAAATGGTTTTTCTCCGATGGTAGCGAAAAAGAAGAAACGCAAATGATTGGTGGAGGAGGTGATGGACCAGCTCGAAGTAATGTAAACTATTTGTAATTTTTTATTTTTTCACAACTTATAGATAATCAATTTTTATGAAAAACACAATTAACTTAGAAGCACACAACTGTACAGCATTGTCAAACGACGAACTTGTTGAAATTATTGGTGGAAGTTTTTGGTCAGATTTTAAAGATGGTTTTTTAGCAGGTGTAACAGCAGCTATTACTCTCGTTGAGAAAGTAGTTGATTTCTTTACTCCAGATACGCCTACGCCGCCAACACCAGCACAAAAGTAACTTCCTTACCCCCCATATTGATGATTTATGGGGGGTATTATAAAAAATCACTAAAACTAAAAAAACATGATACAAGAATTATCCAAAACCGAAATAGAAAATATAAGTGGCAGTAGTTTCTTTTCTGATTTCTGGAATGGATTTAAAGAAGCTATCAGTGATATATTTGGTTAAATTGGAGGCAGTGGTTGTCCTCCTGGAACTGAATGTTTTGGTGATAATATGGATTAATATTTTCACGGCATCAAAACTTCCTAACAAGTAGGCACTATTCAAGTTAGTAACTTGAGTAGTGCCTATCTATCATTTTATTAAAAATCTAACTCCAATGCAAAAACTAATCGTCCTCATCTGTCTTCTCCTCCCCAGTTTTCTAAAAGCTCAAAAACACTCCGCTATAGTTTGCGATAGCCTTACCAAGCAAGCCCTGCCTTCGGCAAGTGTTAGGGTAAAAGACACCAACTTAGGTACAACCACCAATACCGATGGTAAGTTTTCTCTTTCTGTAAAGAAGGGGGTTTTTGTTGTTTCTTATATCGGTTATTTGTCAAAAAGTATTTCTTCAAGTGCTTTGCCAGATACTATTTTTTTAGCAGAAAGCAATCAACTCAACGAGGTTGTTGTTATGCCCGACTCTACTTTGAGAGTTTTGCTACGCAATGCCTACAATAATATTTCTAAAAATTACTCTCAAAAACCTACCTATTTGAATGGTTTTTACAGGGAAATCTATGAAAACCAAAGTGAAAATACATTTAATTATTTCTCCGAAAACTTTCTAAAAATATATAAACCTGCCTACACAATAGACGGTAAGGACCATGAAGGGCAAATCAAGGTATTAAAATCAAGAACCATCAAAAACCCCGAATATGTACAGAAAGGCACTAAATACATGGGTGGCCCGTTTTTACCTATTGCTAAGGATTTGGTATTGAAAAAAAATTGGACGATAAATCCCGATTATTTCAATAAATTTTATTTTGAATTAGAAAAAATAACTTATTATGATGGAAAACAGGTCTATGTGATTAATAGTACGCTACGTGACAGTAGTGCAACAACTAAGTTATATATCAATAAAGAAGATTTGGCATATATAAAAATAGAAGCTTTTAATAAAAGTAAAGATAGAGGAGGTGAATATAAAAGAATAGGCGAAACATCAACAATGCTCTATGAACAAAAGGGCGACATTTGGTTTTTGAAATACCTAAAATACAGTATTGATGGTGATAAAAAAGATGAGATAATCAATCATTTAGCAGAGTTTGTAGCCACCAATTTTGAAACCGAGAATATAAAACCATTTTCATACAATGAGCAATTACTAAAAACTGACATTATAGCTGACCAAAAAAATGATATTTCGGATAATTTTTTTGAAGGGCAAGAAGGTATCATTGAACAGAGCAATGCCCTCAAAAATCAGGTGCAACTTGCTTTCAAACTCAATGTATTAGATTCCTTAAAAAATACATCTTCATCGTCTTCTATTGAACAAAGTAATATAAAAACAAAAGAAGAAACTGCTCAATACAAACAAAGGCAAGGGTTTGATTTTCGTACATTCTTGTTACGAGCTAATCTTTTTTTTCCAAATTTTGGTTTTGTTTATACACCTATTCATACTTATAATGCTACATTTAGCACAACTCTTGCAAACACTTTTGAAAAAAGCAGGAACTTTTCAGCTACAACTCGCTCAAATTTTGTCCCAATTTTATATAATAGTAAATACTGGACATTTAGCCTAAATAAAAGATTTATTCTACAATATAGTAAAAACAATACTATCCGAAATACAGTCTATGTCAACCAGAGAGATATTGGGCTTGCTTACAGGATTGTTTTAAATAAAACTACAAAACCCATATTTATCGAACCTAATATAAAATACACTATTGGGCTTTCGGGAGTTAAATTTGGGCTATATAAAAATGCAAATAGAGATTTTTATATTGATAATAAGAAAATTAGTTCTAAAGAATTTGTAGCGGGTATATTTCAAAAATCTGAGGGTATTAAATTTGGTTTGAATACTGCTATTTATTCAGGTAAGCTTTGGGTCTTTCCAGCAAAATTGTATCTAATGGCAGATTATCAACATGTGTTTAAGACTTCCGAGCCATTTTTTAGATTAAATGAAGAAAGATTTTTTGGTTTTTTAGAAAGGAAAATAGATTTACCACTTCATGATAAACGTTTAGAATCATCCCAAATTCCCATCACTCAATTACCAAAACTAACTGATAATTTATGGATAGGACTATCGTACAGGATTGTTTTAAGGTAAAATAAAAA
>NZ_JBMLRC010000122.1:0-25077 GCF_049241225.1 Emticicia sp. | reverse complement strand
ACGAAGCTCGAAGATATGGAGCAATCATTGAAGCTCCCGAAATCAACGAAAGTGATTACCTAACAAGAATTGATGGCAATGTTATTTGGTTGGGCTGGATACATATCAAATCACTCGAAAGTAAACTTGTTGAAAGTTTTTTACAAGAAAGAAGTTTCGGATACTTTACATCATTTTCAAATTTCGTCAGTAGAATAAGTATTGGTTTAGAACAACTTATCATTTTGATTCGGATTGGAGCATTCAGAAATTTTGGTACACCAAAAAAAGAATTACTTTGGGAGGCACACTTTCGGTATAATAGCCGATTCCAACCAAGTCATTACAAACAAACACTGTTTGGGTTGCCCGAACCAGAAACTCACCATTTACCTGCATTGGTGTATCATCCATTAGAAGATGCCTACGACCAGATTGAACTACTGGGTTTTTCGATTTCGAGTCCATTTGAGTTAGTCGCAGCACCAAATAGAATTTCCACCACAGCACAAAATCTAATCAGTTTAGTCGGTCGAAACATCAGAATTTATGGGTATTTAGTTACATGGAAACCTGTCAGAACCAAAAATCATAAATTGATGGGATTTGGATATTTTTTAGATGAACGAGGAGAGTTTTTCGATACTACTCATTTTCCACCTTCACTTGAAAAATATCCATTTCGAGGTAGGGGAGTATATTGTCTTAATGGCAAAGTAGTAGAAGAATTTGGGTTTCCTTCATTAGAAGTTTTTTCGATGCAAAAACTTGAGGTGAAAGCTGACCCAAGGAGTTTGGATATTCAACCTATTTCTAATATTGAGACTTCTACTCAATGAAATAGTGTTACATTATAATGATAGGTTTTTTAAAATCCAAAATTGAAATTCATCTATCCATAAAAATACGCCCAAACACCTATTCAAAATTTCATATTGTTGTTTGCAAAATCAATTTTTATTTTTCTTAAATTGCATCGAGTAAAATAAAACATTTTAATAAAAATGAAAATCGGATACGTTAGAGTTTCTAAAGAAGAGCAAAACGAGCAACTTCAAATTGATGTGTAGTGGTCCAAACGAAATCTCGAAAAATGACCAAACGAAATCTCTAAATAGTTTTTGAAATTTAATTCTGAAAAAAGGTTAGGTCAATTTATTTTTCTGCAACCAGTTAAAAAGATTCGACTCTGAGGAGTTATATCGTTTGGCAATAAATTTTTTAGTTGAGCCATTATTGAGAAGTGCTTCAATCTCAACTTTATATTTATCCAATTTACTTTTACCAGCACCTATCGGTCTTCCGAGTTTTACCCCATTAGCTTTTTTAGTTTGTAAAGCCTCTTTTGTTCTTTTAGAAATTAAGTCCCTTTCTATTTCAGCCACCATCGAAAAGACCATCGCCATCACCTTACTCTGAATGCTATCGTCTAATTGCCAATTACCTTTTACTGTATAAATCTTGATTCCTTTCTGCGTGGCTATCGAAATTATTTCCATGCACTCAAGCATACTTCTACCTAAGCGAGAAAATTCACTTAATAGAATTGTATCACCCGCAGTGAGCTGTTCAACAATATCTCCGATTTTTCTTTGTCTCCAATGAATTCTGCCTGAGGCCTTTTCTTCAATGAATTCAACTTTCCCCAAATTTTTATCATTAGCAAGATGTAGTAGTTGAGATTTATTTTTTTCGAGGTCTTGGTCAATGGTAGAAACCCTCAAATAAGCGACATTTCTTGGCATAATTTTAGATATTCGATGAATAGGTTGTATTTTAAATTATATTAGACAAAAACATACTGTAATATTAATGTTTTTTATCGAATTATTCAAGGCCTATATAGGAACGTTTATTTTATATGAAAAATGCTGATTTTCTCAATAATGACTTCATTCAGTATCAAGACCTATTGTACGTTAGAGATACATACTTAATTGATGTTTGCAAAATCTCCTCTTTGAAGATAGCAGGAATTATAGCTGCTTTTCAAACTAAAAAGACAATCTATGGAAAGCACATCAAGTCTGGAGAAAATATTTGGCTTGAGTATGACCACTTGCCTTCAAAGATTAGAGAAACTAAATCACTACCATCAAAACTTGCTTTGATTGAAAACTTGAAAAGTAATAAGTTTGACTATGAAAAAGAAAGTAACTCTTTGTATCAGCGTGAAATGATTTTACTGAATATTGCCGTTGATAATTCAGAAATGTTTATAGCCGAGTTTAAAGTGTATCAAATTCCTAAAAATAAAATTAGTCCATATTGCAAAACCTACGCAGCCCTAAAATTATTGACCCAATTTGAACACCTTAAAATTCATGAGAAATATAACTTGTATAATGCAATTTCAGATTCAGGATTTTCATTTCAATCCACAAACATCGACTACTTTTATGCAAAATATGCAGATATACTTGAGTTTGGATTAGTGAGAAGCATTACACACAAAGGGGTTTCAAACAAAAATGCCAATAAGGTTACAAAAACACATGAAGACTTGGTTGGGCATTTTTATCGGAATGGGAATAAACTTTCCAGAAGAGATATTTTACAAAAAGTCAATACTGCCTTAAAATTAAAAAATCTTCAACCGATTAGTCTTACTACCGTAAAAAGGATTCTTTTGAATACTTATAATAAAAATCTTGATGACATGGTCAGGAATGGAGAAACTTGGACGAAAAATACGATTTTACCATTTCTCATTCGTTCAGAACCAGAAAACTCGGGAGACCATTACCAAATTGATGCAACTAAATTACAAATATATTGTAAAGATGGAAATCGAGAGGGGGCATTTTTGTGGATTGCTGTGGTCGTTGATGGATGCTCTCGACAAATTATGGGCTTTGCCATTGCAGATAAAGAGACACCTAATTTATATGCGAAAGCCCTTAAATCTGCCTTTTCACGAGCCAATTGGCTACCCGCTGAGATACTAAGAGATAATTATTGGGGTTATACTCGGGATAACGAATTAGCTGATTTGATACAACAAACATGTAATTTAGGAGTCATTTGGCGAGCTCATAAAGTGGGCAATCCTCGGGACAAAGGGATTGTTGAAAGTTTTAATCATACGTTCAATACAGTATTCTGTAAACAAATTGCTGGTTACATTGGAGAAGGAATTAAAAGTAAAAATATCAATGCAAGACCTAATCCAGACATATTAACCTTTATGAAAAAGAATAAACTCTTACCAAATACCGATGAAGTTATTTTACGAGTGACTGCAAATATTCATAAATATAACCAGAACGGAACTCAAAATGACAAAATTTCGCCTTTAGAAAAGTTCCAATTAAAACCACCTAAAAATACAATTGTCCTCAATAGTGAAGCGGATGCTCTCTTATACTTTAAAAAGAAAATAGTAAAAGTTTCTCGTTCAACTATATGTGTCAATGTAAATGATTGCTCTCATTTTTATCGTTTGTCTGAAGCAGATTTAATTTTAAAATTACACAACACCATGATTCAGGTTAGATATGACCCTCATAATATGTTATTAATATATCTTTTTACAGAATTAGAAAGTAAATTTATTGCTCGTTTATCTGAAGTACCTATTATTCCTCTTGCACAGATAAATCAAACCATTGATGACCAATCAAATTTACAAGCTTATTTTCAGCAAAATAAACAGCTACTAAAAGATTTACAACAAAAGGTTGAAGAGCGTCAATCAGCGATTGATGCTTTGGAATTACCACCTGAAGTGTTAGAATCTGGTTTTTCAGTTGATTTTGAAGTCTATAAACTAAAAAAAGAAGAAAAATTCGATATTGATTATGGTAGTCCTATTCAACTCCCTAAAGATAAAAAACTAAAAACAGCTAAAGTTTTTACCAAATACCGAACTGTTTACAATGAAATACAAGATTTATTGTACAAGCAAAAAGGAACTGTTAAAAGATTATAGTTATGGAACTGAATAACTTTAACATAGATTTGATTAAAAAATCACCCGTTGGTTTGACTCTGGAAACCAACACTTTAAAAATCATCAATGAAAACTGCTATGATGCCATAGAATATAAACGTATGATTGCCTTTATCGGTGACTCTGGTTTTGGTAAAACCAAGTCTTTGGAATATTTTATGAATAAAAATCGTAATGTTTACTATGTTGTTGTTGAAAAAAGTATGACCTCCCGAAAGTTTTATATTGAACTTCTGAACATTTTGGGATTTACTAATACATTTGGTGGTAGTGACTTGAACAATTTAATAAAAAGTATTAGCTTTCATCTTAATCAATCTAAACAACCAAACCTTTTGATAATTGATGAAGCGGGTAAGTTTAGTGCTAATCAACTTTTATATTTGCACGAAATAAGGGATAATACAAAAAATAACACAGGAATAATTTTGTGTGGTCCACCTTATTTCAAAAAAAATATGGAAAATTGGAAGCTCGCTGAAAAACAGGGAATTCCTGAACTTTATAGAAGAATTCAGTCTTGGATAAGTTTAGAACAGCCAACGATGAAAGAGAAAAAATCTTTTTGGGCAGAACACGGTATTTTAGCAGAACTGGCAGATGAAATATGTAAAGAAAGCAAAGATTTTGGAACGTTAGAAAATAGAATTTTAGAATGTCGGATAGCGGTGACTAAATATTTGAAAAATACTAAATCAAAAACATAAATTCGAGATTTTGTTTGGTCGTTTTTCGAGATTTCGTTTAGACCAATACAGATGCACTTGAAAAAGCTGGTTGTGAAATCATATTTGCAGAAACAGCATCAGGAGCTAAAACGGATAGACCAGAACTGATTAAATTATTAGCCCAAATTCGTAAAGATGATATTGTGGTGGTTTATAAACTTGACCGTTTGGGACGTTCATTAAAGCATCTTTTAGAAGTAGTCGCTCAACTGAACAGTAAACAAGTAGGCGTTCAAAGTATTAGTGATGCTATTGATACAACCACGCCACAAGGACGTTTATTTTTTAACATCTCAGCTTGCTTTGCTGAATTTGAAAGAGATTTGATTCGGGAAAGAACCAAATCGGGCTTGGAAGCAGCAAGAGCCAGAGGCAGAAAAGGCGGTCGCCGACAAGGTATGACAAAGGAAGCCGAACAAAAAGCAATTTTAGCCGAAAGTTATTATAAAGAGGGTAAAATGGGGGTAAATCAAATTGCTACTGAAATAGGCGTTTCAAAAATGACACTCTATAAATATCTCAAGCATAGAAAAGTCACGATAGGAGCTTATCAAAAAGTAAGTAATCCTGAAATTTAATTTTTTTTGATTACAATCAAAAAATCAGTTATAAACTGTGTATTTCCGCAGATTTGGAAGAAGAAACTCAAAACACATTATGGATTGTTCCGAAAATTATATAAACTAAATAGAATAAAATATCACAGATGATATATAAAATGATTGCATATTTGCAATTATTTTCAAATAATGAAACAAATACTTACTCGTATATTGTGTCTTTTCATGGCGTTTCAAGTGCTTTTTGCAAGCACTGGATTTGCTATGATAGAACATTTATGTAAAGTAAAAGGTAAAAAAACTTTCATTTTATCCAGTCCGCCTAAATGTTGTCCACAAAAAATGCTTAAAAAGGAAGCGAAATCCTCAAAAGCAAATTTTAATCGGACTAAGTGTTGTGAAGAACATTCTACTTTTGTTCATATTAACACCGCTTCATCAAATGCTAATCAATTTTCACTGATTATCCCTACTTTTATCGGTGAGTGTTGTTCTTTTTTACCTTTTTCTACTTTCAATTGGTCGAGTGAACCTGTATCATTTAAAGTAACTCATTACTATAATACCGCTCCACCAAATGCAGGTAGAAAACTGCTCGTACACATCCAATCTTTCTTAATTTGATTCCGTTTATTGAACTTCTTGTACCTATTTTTCAATAGGTAGTTTTTCTATTGTTCAATAAATTGAATCATTTTATGTTAAAAAATATCAATAAGATAGTCATACTATTTGTATTACTATTTACTACAACAGCTTATTCGCAAAACCTACAAGGAATTGTATTAGAAAAGAAAATTGACGGCAAAACCGAACCTCTTATCGGTGCGGTACTCCGTTGGAAAAACAGTAAAAATGGTGCTTCTGCCGATATTGAAGGAAAATTTTCTATTCCAAAAACCTCTCAAAATCATGAATTAATAATCAGTTCGATTGGCTATAAAACCGATACGATAATGGTTCATTCAAATGATTTTCAAACGATTTATCTCCAAACTGAATCTTCTACCTTACAAGAAGTAGTTGTGAGAAGTGAAGCCAGTGTAATAGACCGTCTGAATCCTATTCAAACTGAGATTATCACCACCAAAGCACTTGCCAAAGCTGCTTGTTGCAACCTTTCTGAGAGTTTTGAAACCAATGCAAGTGTATCAGTAAGCTATGCTGATGCCGTTACAGGCTCAAAACAAATCCAATTGTTAGGGTTGAGCGGAAATTATGTCCAGACCAATACTGAAAACATTCCAAATATTCGTGGGTTAAACACAACGTTTGGACTAAACTATGTGCCAGGTACTTGGATAACTTCAATTGACGTGGGCAAGGGAGCTGGGTCAGTAGTAAATGGCTATGAGTCAATGACTGGTCAAATCAATATTGAACTCCAAAAACCTGATATGGCTGATAAATTGTATTTGAACACGTATGTAAACAGCTTTGGGCGTGGCGAAGTCAATCTGAATTTAGCTAAGAAATTGAATAAGAAATGGTCAACAGGTTTACTTACTCATGCTTCTACCTTACAAAATAAAATTGATAAAAACGGTGATAGTTTTTTAGATATTCCACTTTACAATCAATATAATGTAATTAATCGTTGGAAATTTCAGAATGAAAAGATGATGGCTCAGTTCGGAGTTAAAGCCTTATACGAAGACCGTTTGGGTGGACAATCTAACTTCAAACCCGAATTACAAGGTTCATCTTTGGTCTATGGTTTTGGCAGTCAAACAAAGAGGCTTGAGTTTTTCAGCAAAACCGCTAAACTATTTCAAAGTACACCCTATCGAGGGTTGGGTTTAATTCTGAATGGTACAATTCATAATAATCAATCATTCTTTGGGTTACGTAATTATTCTGGTCGCCAAAACACGATTTATGCCAATCTGATTTATCAAGATATTATCAAAAACACCAATCATCAATATAAAGCAGGAGCAAGTTATTTATTAGATGATTATAATGAAACATTTACAGGTATCAATCCTCGCCTGCGTACTGAATCAGTGCCAGGGGTATTTGCTGAATATACTTACACATATCCCGAAAAATTAACGGTTGTAGCAGGTGGTAGAGTAGATTTTCATAACCTCTATGGTACTCGATTCACACCCCGAATTCATGCTAAATATGATATTAGTAAGTCAGTGCATTTAAGAGCCAGTGCAGGAAAAGGTTGGAGAGTACCCAATCCATTAGCCGAAAATTATGGTTTATTGGTAAGTTCAAGGGCAATTTCCATTGAAAACAACTTAAAACCTGAAGAATCATGGAACTATGGGTTAAGTCTATCTAACGAATTTGAATTATTCGGACAAAAAGCTTCCTTCATTGTAGATGCTTACCGCACTAATTTTCAAAACCAATTGGTAGTAGATATGGAGCAAGCAGGATATTTAAGTTTCTATAATTTGAAAGGTCGCTCTTTTTCTAATAGCTACCAAGCAGAACTGAATTTCGCCCCAATCAAACGTTTTGACTTCAAAATAGCCTATCGTTGGTTTGATGTAAAAAATGATTTCCAAACAGAAAATGGAACATTGGCATTAATGACCAAACAATTTCTGAATCGAGACCGTATCTTATTTAATATGGGCTATGCTCTACCTTACGATAAATGGAAATTTGATTTTACTTGGCAATGGAACGGCTCTCGACGAATGCCCGCCATGTCCGAGCATTCGATGATGTCAGCAGGTACTGGTACACTTACCACTGCTCCTGCTTTTTCAAACATCAATGCTCAAATTACCAAGACTTTCTTAAAATGGGATATGTATGTTGGTGGAGAAAATCTCAATAATTTCACCCAGAAAAACCCAATTATTTCATCAAATGACCCATTTGGACGACATTATGATGCTGGTATGACTTGGGGGCCAGTTATTGGCAGAATGGTTTATGCAGGAATGAGATATAAAATAAAATAACCCAAACATCGAAAATCATGATTTTATATATAAAAAATATGGTTTGCGACCGATGTAAAATGGTTATCGCAGACCTTTTCAAAAAAATAGGAATAACAGTAAAAAGTATAGAATTAGGCGAGATTGAAATATTAGATGAATTAACTCCCGAACAAATACAAATCATTGAGAAGAAATTGCAAACGGTTGGTTTTGAATTGATAGATGATAAACGCAAGCAAATTGTTCAGAAAATCAAAACGATAATTATTGAATTGGTACAAAACCAGTCAGAAGTGCTAAAAAAAATCAACCAATCAGCTTATATCGCTGAAAACATTGGCCGAGATTATAAGTATTTAACAACCTTATTTTCTGAGGTAGAAGGTACTACAATCGAACATTTCTTGATTACTCAAAAAATAGAAAAGGTAAAAGAGTTTTTGGTTTATGATGAATTATCATTGAGTCAAATCGCCGATATGATGTATTACAGTAGTGTGCAGCATTTATCTATGCAATTCAAAAAAATAACTGGACTCACACCGAGCCATTTTAAAGAATTGAAAGCCAATAAACGAATTTCCATCAATCAACTTTAAATAATTTTCAAAATGAAAAAAGTAATTTTCTCAGTTTTAGTTTTGGGCGTAGTATCATGTATGGACATGAGTAATGTTCAGCCCGAACAAAATATCAATTATCCAGCGGCCTATATTGTCAATGGTGAAAGTAGTACTTTATCGGTTATAAATCTAAATACCAACGAAGTTGCTACCACTATTCAACTAACTGATGGGTCAAGCACTTCGACTCATGGTGCTGGCCATACCGCAACGCCTGGCTTTTTAGCTTACCCCCATCATATTTATATCAATGCAGCAAAATCTCAAATCGCAGTGGCGGCACCAGGTGTTGATTTGAGTGCAGGTCATGCAGGAGGTACTCATGCTGGTACAGGCAAAGTTGCAGTTTTGGATGCCATGAAAGGTACAAATGTGAAAATTTTTGATGTCCCGATGTCTAATCACAACGCTGTTTTTTCTCCTGATGGAAAAGAGATTTGGACATCTCAAACTGATGGGAAAGTATTGGTTTATGATGCCACTACCTATGCACTCAAAAATACAATAACGGTTGGAAATGGCTCTGCCGAAGTTACTTTTTCTTTTGATGGAACAGTTGCTTTTGTTGCCAATGGAGAAGACAATAATGTTTCAGCAATTAGCCCTATAACTAAAACTGTTTTAGCAACAATAGCGGTTGGGCAAAATCCAGTTGGTGCTTGGGTTGGTGCTGATAATCGAATGTATGTAGATAATGAAGATGGACAAACGGTTTCAATTATTGATGTAAAAACCCTAAAAGTAATCGAAACAGTTACATTAGGATTTATGCCAGGTTTTGTTGCTTACCAAGTTGATATGAAAGAAATGTGGGTAACAGACCCAACCGCAGGAAAAGTACATTGGTGGACAAAAGGAGCGGATGGAAAAATGGCACGAACAGGCTCTTTTACAACTGGTGCAGGTTCTCATGCCATCGCCTTCAATGCAGTAAATGCCTATGTTACCAACCAAGAAGCTGCCAGCGTATCAGTCATTGATATAATGCAACATAAGGTTACTAAAACACTCAATGTTGGTTTAAAACCCAATGGAATTGTCATTAAACTTTAATTTATTTAACCTATTATTTAAGAATGAACAAGCAAATTAACCGTAGAGATTTTCTCGAAAAATTAGGATTTGGACTAAGTTCTACCGTTCTAATGTCAAGTTGTATGGGTAATATGGACATGGGAGGTAGCGACCCTGTTCCTGTCAGTGGTGATACGACTTTTAAAAATGCTCTAAAAATTCCTGAAACAATTACAAGCCCAAGTAGTATGATTGCACAAGCAGTGCAAGATACTGTCATGGATGGAAAAAATGCCAAGTATATTGGGTATCGTTCGGGCTTATTAGGACCAACTTTTAGGCTTCAAAAGGGAGCTAATTTTAATGTAAAATTCAGCAATCAATTAGCCGAGCATACCAATATTCACTGGCATGGTTTGGTTATTCCTGCCGAAATGGATGGACACCCCGACCAAATGGTAATGCCAAATGAAAATTTTAATTACCAATTTACTATTAATCAGCAAGCAGGTACAAATTGGTATCACCCACATCCACACGGATTAACAGGAAAACA
This sequence comes from Emticicia sp., assembly GCF_049241225.1. Taxonomy (NCBI): domain Bacteria; kingdom Pseudomonadati; phylum Bacteroidota; class Cytophagia; order Cytophagales; family Leadbetterellaceae; genus Emticicia; species Emticicia sp. The sequence continues at coordinate 14,753 of NZ_JBMLRC010000122.1, read as the reverse complement.
AGTAACACAAGGATTAGCTGGTTTTTTCATCGTTGAAAGTCCCGAAGAAAAGGTACTAAACCTACCTAATGGTAATTACGAAGTGCCTTTGGTTATTCAGGATAAACGCTTTAATACTGATGCCACCATTAAATACAGCCCAACTATGATGGAAATAATGTCTGGTTATATGGGCGATAATATTTTGGTCAATGGTACAGCTTCGCCATATCTGAATGTTTCCACTCGTTTTTATCGTTTTAGAGTGCTAAATGGCTCATCAGCAAGGATTTATAATTTATCCCTAAGCAATGGAGCAAACTTTTATGTCATAGGAGCAGATAGTGGAATGCTCGAAAAACCTGAATCCGTCAACTCATTACTTCTTGCTTCGGGCGAAAGGGTTGATATTTTGGTTGATTTTACCAATATAGCTCTTAATACAGAAGTGTATTTGGAAAACAAAACCTTTATGGGTATGGGTACGGCACAAGGCACACAAGCATTTAAGATTATGAAATTTGTAGTAAATAAGCAAGAAACTGATACATTCAAAGTGCCAAGCAGTTTGCTTTCACTTGCAAAACTGAGTAATGCCACAAAGAATAGAACCTTTGCCTTGACAATGGATATGGCAAGTATGAATGGCGGGATGCACAAAATTAATGGCAAAATATATAGTGCTACCCGAATTGACGAAACTGTTGCAGTTGGCTCAACCGAAACTTGGGAGTTCGATAATTCTACTGGCGATGAACCACACCCGATGCACATTCACGGTGTCCAATTTCAGGTATTAAGTCGAACAGGGGGTAGAAATGCTATTTTGCCACAAGAAAAAGCATGGAAAGATACAGTTTTGGTAGCTCCAACCGAAAAAGTAAAAGTAATTGTGAAATTTGAGCAAAAAGGAAAATTCGTTTTCCATTGCCATAATCTCGAACATGAAGATGATGGCATGATGCTTAATTTTGAAGTAAAATAATTAATTTCTAATTACTTAATTAATATACAATCAATGAAAAATAATCAATTGCAAATAGAAAGACGTAGTTTTTTAAAGAATTTAGGTTTCGGTGGTGCTGCACTCATGGCAATATATTGTGTTGGAGCTTGTAAAAATGTTGCATCAGTTGTTCCAGATGTTGCTCAATTTAATATAGACTTAACCGACTCTGCTAATGTAGCTCTTACAAAAAATGGAGGATATATCATAAAAAATGATGTAGTCATCGCTCGGACAATGCAAGGGAGCTATGTTGCTGTAACTTTAATTTGTAGCCATGAACAAAGAAAACAAGTTACTTTCACTTCAAGTAATGAATTCCTTTGCACGGCACATCAAGCAAGATTTGACACAATGGGTATGGGTTTGAATGCTAATGGTAGTAAAGGGCTTAAAACCTACCCTGTAATGGTGATGGACTCGGGCAAAACTTTAATGATTGGCTGACCTTAATAATTTGTTTGGTGTAAGTGGTAGTATCACTTACACCAAACATTACAAAAGTTTGAAAACAAAATTTTAACAAAAATAACAATACAATGAAAAGGAGATTTTTTTTAACTACTGGATTAGCAATAATTGGTTCTTTGTCAATGGCAAACCTTCAAGAACCACCTGCAAAAGTAAAAATCAAAACATCGGCAATATGTGAGATGTGTAAAGAACGTATCGAAAAGAAATTAGCTTTTACAAAGGGAGTAAGCGAGTCAAATCTTGATTTAAAAGACAAGGTTGTAACTGTAACTTTCAACCCAAAGAAAACAGATGCCACCAAAATCAAGCAAGCTATCAACGATGCTGGTTATGATGCAGATGAAACAATTGCCAATGAAAAAAGCTACGAAAAACTACCTTCATGCTGCAAAAAAGATGGCGAGCCGATGAAAAACTAACATTCTTTTAACCAATAATACAATTGACATGAAAAAAATCGCAATCATATTATTTCTAAGCATTTCTCATTTCACAAATGCCCAAATTGAACTAAAAACACCACCACCAAGCCCCGAAGCTGAATGGAAACAAAAGATAGGTTTTACAGAGGTTAGCCTCAAATATGAAAAACCGCTGATGCGTGGTCGTAAAGTGTTCGGTAACTTAGTAGCATTTGACCAAATTTGGCGTACAGGTGCAGGTGAAAGTACACGTATTACTTTTAGTGATGAAATCGAATTTGGTGGACAAATAGTAAAAAAAGGTACGTATTCCCTTTTTACGATTCCGAATCCCAACGAATGGACGGTTATCTTAAATACAGATACAACAGGACACGGAGCGTTCAGTTATGATGAAAAAAAGGATTTGTTCCGAATCAAAATCAAGCCAGAAACGACCTCTCGAACTTATGAGTCTTTCTCGATTACTTTAGAAGATATTACGCAAGACCATACCGCAAATTTGTATATCAATTGGGAAAATACACAGATAAAAGTTCCAATTAAAAGCAATGCTGATGTCGTTGTAATGAATGAAATCAACAAAAAAATCAACATTGAGAAATTAGAAGATGCTAAATTTTTCAGTGCTTCGGCTCAATACTATTTGACTAATAAAAAAGATTTGAAACAAGCCCTTGCATGGTCGAAGAAATCAGAAGAAATGGTTGACGACAATTTTGTTTACGCCAATTTGACCACAAAAATCTTAGAAGAACAAAAAGATTATCCAGCCGCCATCAAATCAGCTCAAAAAGCAATTGAATTGGGTGCTAAAAAGAACATGAAAACCGCAGTTGCCAACTGGCAAAAGAAGGTAGAAGAATGGCAGAAAATAACAGGCGTAACCGCACCAGCCACAAGTCCAATGACTGCCGACAACCATTCTGAACATAGTGGGCATGACATGGCTTCGATGAAAAATGACAAAACACAAGCTAAAACCTCTTTACAACCACTATTAGATGCTTATTACGCAATAAAAGATGCCTTAGTGAAATCGGATGCAAGTGCATCTGCCAAATCGGCAACGGCATTAGTAACTGCTATGAAAGCCATTGATATGGGTAAAATGGAAATGAAGCAGCACATGGAGTTTATGAAAGTAAACACTAAAATCATTGCTGACGCACAAAAAATTGCTGATTCAAATGATTTGAAAAAGCAAAGAGAAATCTTCCAAAGCCTTTCTGATAATTTTTATACAATGGCAAAAGGAGTAAAACTATCAAGTGAGCCTATTTATCAGCAATATTGCCCAATGAAAAAAGCAGCATGGTTGAGTAATGAAAGTGCAGTTAAAAATCCGTACTACGGGAGTTCGATGCTTACTTGTGGCAGCGTAACAGATACTATAAAGTAGGTTTTATTTTGTCAAAAGGGTTCAAGAATTATCACTGAACTCTTTTGATTTTCTGAAAAATACTATTCAGAAAATTATATAAATCTAATCAAAATACTTGTAATCAAATTTGTTCTATCCCCCTATATCTTTGTCATATTAAACAATCAGACAAATGGATACTAACAAAAATATCACATTCGATATACCCCTTGAAGGAGTAGAAAGCGAACACTGTGCCTTGATAATCGACAAAGGGCTAAGCAATGTTACAGGTGTTTTGAGCCATAAAGTTGAGCTAAATAACAACAAAGCAGTTATTACGTCTCTGCCTAATAATGAAACGCTTATCAAATCGGTCAAAACAATCAGAGATTTAGGATACGAGGTAACAACTTTTAAGAAAAACTTCTCCGTATCTAATATGACTTGTGCCAGTTGTGCCAGTAGCGTGCAGTCTATCCTTGAAAATCAAAATGGTGTTATCAGTGCAAGTGTAAATTATGCCAATGCTATGGCTCAAGTAGAGTATATCCCCACAATTATTGAACCCAAAGAACTAAAAAATGCCTTACAGTCAATTGGTTACGATTTATTGATTGATGAAAGTGCAGAAGCCAAAGACGAATTAGAAAAAGCTAAACTTCAAAAATTTGACACACTAAAGAGAAAAACAATAGGGGCTATTAGTTTATCTATTCCTATTGTCATCATTGCCATGTTTTTCATGGATTTGCCTTTCGGAAACTACATCATGTGGGCATTAGCAACACCTGTACTTTTCATTTTTGGTGGTCAATTCTTTATCAATGCTTGGAAGCAAACCAAACATCGTTCTGCCAACATGGATACTTTGGTAGCTTTGAGTACAGGGGTAGCCTACCTATTTAGCGTATTTAATACCCTATTCCCAAGTTATTGGCATAGCAAAGGCTTACACGCACATGTATATTTTGAAGCGGCTGCGGTTGTTATTGCTTTTATTTTATTGGGTAAATGGTTAGAAGAAAGAGCCAAAGGACAAACATCATCTGCCTTAAAAAAGCTCATGGGGTTACAACCCAAAACCGTTACTATTGTGCATGAAGGTGGGCATCAAATGGAAGTTTCTATAACCACCATCAATATAGGAGATGTAATGTTGGTAAAGCCAGGTGAAAAAATCCCTGTTGATGGGAAAATCATTTCGGGAAGTTCTTTTATTGACGAAAGTATGTTGAGTGGAGAACCCATTCCAGTTGAAAAGACTGTTACTCATAAAGTTTTTGCGGGTACAATCAACCAAAAAGGTAGTTTTCAATTCAAAGCTACTAAAATTGGAAGCGATACAGTCTTAGCCCATATCATAAAAATGGTTCAAGAAGCACAAGGCAGTAAAGCTCCAGTTCAGAAATTAGTAGATAAAATTGCAGGTATTTTTGTACCCATTGTTATTATCATAGCTATCCTTACCCTAATTACTTGGATTATTTTGGGTGGTGAAAATGGATTCACACAAGGCTTACTCACGATGGTTACTGTTTTAGTAATTGCTTGCCCTTGTGCTTTGGGATTAGCCACCCCAACAGCAATAATGGCAGGTGTAGGGAAAGGTGCTGAAAATGGAATTTTGATTAAAGATGCCGAAAGTCTTGAAATAGCAACGAAAATCAATGCAGTGGTTTTAGATAAAACAGGTACAATAACCGAAGGTAAACCCACAGTTACGAATATCTATTGGAAAAAAGAAGCCCCCATTTTAATTGAAGCATTGGTTTCAATCGAAAAACAGTCAGAACATCCTTTGGCTGATGCCATTGTCAATTATTTTAAAGGAGTTGCTCCTGTTTTGGTAAATCAATTTGAAAGTATTACTGGTTTTGGGGCAAAAGCACAAGTAGCCAAAGAAAGCTATTTCATTGGTAATCAAAATCTACTTGTCAATCATACTATTCAAATAGATTCCGTCCTTCAAGAAAAAGCCCAAAGTTGGCTCGAACAGGCCAAAACTGTTATTTGGTTTGCCAATTCTATTGAAGCATTAGCTGTAATAGCCATTGAAGACCAAATTAAAGAAACATCTAAAAATGCTATTGAGGAATTGAAAAAGAAGGGCGTTCAAGTATATATGCTCACTGGTGATAATCCTAAAACTGCCGCTTTGGTAGCCAAAATAGCAGGAATTGATAACTTTCAGGCTGAAGTTTTACCTGCTCAGAAGGCCGCATTTATAAAATCGCTACAACAAAAAGGAAATGTAGTAGCAATGGTAGGTGATGGCATCAATGATAGTAGTGCTTTAGCTCAGGCAGACGTAAGTATTGCTATGGGAAAGGGTAGTGATATTGCAATGGATGTTGCTAAAATGACCATTATATCATCAGATTTGACAAAAATTGGACAAGCCATCAAGTTATCAAAAATCACAACTTCCACGATTAAACAAAACCTCTTTTGGGCATTCATTTATAACATTATAGGTATCCCAATAGCTGCTGGAGTACTTTATCCAATTAATGGCTATTTATTAAATCCCATGATTGCTGGAGCGGCGATGGCTCTAAGTTCGGTTTCTGTGGTAAGTAATAGTCTCAGATTGAAAGGCAGAAGTTTATAAAATTTATAAAATTATAATCAAACAAACATACTCATGAAGAATCAAACATTCAAAACTAATATTAATTGTGGGGGCTGTGTAGCAAGAGTAACCAATACCCTCAATGTTATTGTCGGGGAAAACAAATGGCATATAGATATTGCTAATCCTGATAAAGTTTTGACCGTCAACGACACCAGCATTTCATCAGAAGTCATTAGAGAAGCGATTAAAAAGACTGGATTTAAAATAGAAAATATGAATTAAGACAGTAAAATGAATATTTAATTTAAACAACCAAGAAAAATGAAAAATGTAATCTTATCTATGAGTTTCGTACTTATAGCATTATCGAATGTATTTGCTCAAAAATCAACTAACATGATTCCAAAGGTTGACTACAAAGGGCATATCTATTATGAGAAAAAACAAATTGGGTCATTGACTTCAAAAGGAGGCGTGAATAACGCAGGCAAGCTTGTTACGAAAATAGATGGAAATGGAAACATAGTGGACGATAAAGGAAAAGTTCTCGGCAAAGCCCCTAAAAATGGAACTTTTGTTTATTATTCAAATGGAAAAGAAGAAAATTATACCATCGGAGAACCAGTCCATAATGGTATGTGTGAAGTGAAAAATGCCAAAGGAGAAGTCGTAATGCTTTTGCATAATAATTATAAACAACAAGCAGCCTGTGCAGTCCATTGTTTGTACGAAAACCACTGTATGCCCTCTGATAAAATGGCAGAGCATAAACATTGATTTTATCGAAGTTTGTTTTTCCTTCTTATATTTTAAAATGATAATTCAAATGAAAAACTTACTAATTAAGGTCTTTAAATTTCTTTTTGTAAAGAAATGTTGCCAATAAACCATCTATCATTCATTATTAAATGTAAAAAAAATGAAAAAAACAATGTTTTCAGCCATTGCAATGGCATTCGTATTCACCGCTCTCAATACCAATGCAGGCACGACAAGCGGAATGAAAGTATCATCAACAACATCTCAAAAAACGTCAATTATTGATGAAATAGTAAGCAATTACTTGGTTTTGAAAAATGCACTAATCAAAGATGATGCAAAAGGTGCTGCCAATGCAGGGAAAGCAATCATAGCATCAATGGCTAAAATTGACATGAAAAGTTTGTCTGCCGACCAAATGAAAGGCTATATGGACGTTGCCGATGATTTGAAAGAAAATGCCAAGCATATTGAAGAAAATGCTGGAAAAATAGCTCACCAAAGAGAACATTTTGTAATGCTGAGTAAAGATGTGAACGATTTACTTAAAACCTTTGGCAATAGTGGTCCAAAACTTTATCAAGATTTCTGCCCGATGGCAAATGGGGGCAAAGGAGCGATGTGGATTAGTGAAACAAAGGCAATCCAAAATCCTTATTATGGTAAAGCAATGATGACTTGTGGCTCTGTAAAAAAAGAAATTTAAGATGAAAAAAAACATCTTTTTTAGTTTAATAGTTTTTTTGCTCCTGCAATTCTACCAACCTGCCCGAAATTCAGACAACGGGCAGGTTTTGCCGATTCATATTGCCAAAGTCTATAATATACCCATCAAAGTACAACAAACTTTACAAAATTCTTGCTACGATTGCCACAGTAACAACACACATTACCCTTGGTATTCATATTTACAGCCATCAAGGTTTTTAATGGAATACCATATAAAAACAGGGAAAGAGAACCTAAATTTTAGTGAATGGGGAAATTATAGTCGAAGAAGACAAGAAACTAAATTAGAGAGAATTGCAAAACAAATCGAATCAAACGAAATGCCATTAGCATCTTATACGCTGATTCATCAAAAGGCTAAATTATCTGAACAACAAAAACAAGAAATTATTGCTTGGATTAACACTATTATTACTGACGAATAATTACTCATGCAAACAACCCCAAACTTTATACCCGCATTAGGTTATGATTTTTTGACGGCATACTACGATTTAGCAATCAAACTAACGATGCCTGAAAAGAAATTTCGTAGGCTTTTGGTAGATACTATCAAACCGAAATCCGATGAAAAGATTTTAGAGTTTGGCTTTGGGACTGCTCAAAATCTACTTTTAGTTACAAAAGAATGTGCAAATGTAGATTTACGAGGCGTAGATATTGACCCAAAAGTAAAGGAAATAGCGGCGTATAAAATAGCTAAAAATAATCTCTCAATTCCATTAGACTTATATGATGGAGTTATGTTGCCTTACGCCAATAATCAATTCGACAAAGTTTATAGTTGTTTGGTTTTTCATCAATTAGATGCAGAAACAAAGCTAAAATGTTTAAAGGAGATTTTCAGAGTTCTGAAACCAAATGGGAAATTGATAATTGCCGATTGGGGCGAAGCTGCAAATATACTCATGCGATTAACTTTTGGTTTGGTTCAAATTTTAGATGGATTCAAAACCACCAACGACAATGTAAGAGGGCTAATGCCCAATTTCATAGAAAAGGCTGGTTTTGATAATATTTTCATTTCAGATTCAATCAATACTATCATTGGTACTTTTTCATACTTTACTGCTCGAAAAAATGAAATTATTAAAGTCGATTTTCAAAAAAACGGGTGGCATTCCGCTTGTTAAAAAGTGCTGTCAATCAATCGTTTTGTTGATGCTTTCTAACCATGTATTTGCAATAAATCATGTTACGAAAATAGAAGTTTTTGGTAAACAACCAAGTCAGATTTATGACTTTATGTTTAGTTTGGATAAGCCTAAATACATGGCATGGCATCCAGAAGACCATGCGGGTTTTATGATAATCAAGCAAACAGAGGCAATAAGAGGTTCTGTTTTCTATTTCGATGAAAGAATTGGAGGTTTTCGAGTAAATCATCAGTGGGAAGTAGTCGGAGTTATGAAAAATCATAAAATCATTATGAAAGCTATCTATAAAATTCCCGTTTATTTGATTTTAACCTTTGACGAAACACCAAATGGAACACTCGTAACACATGATTTACAAATCGGTAATCAACAGAAATCTGGCGGAATTAAAGATTGGTTTATCAAAAAGTTTATTTTTACTCTTTCGAGGCAAAATGCCCTTACTAAACACGCCATCGAAGAATTTAAAAACTTAGAAAAACTCATCTAATGACTACAAATTTATCTCAAATCATTCACCAATATAAAACAGATTCACAGAGTGTTTATAATACTTGGTTTATTGATAATGACCAACGCTTAAAAGCATTTCGTACCATCCGAAGGGGTGTTTTACAAGTAGTGGAAGACATTAAAAACAAAACTTTTCCAAATGATTTTAAGGGCAGTTCCTTAGAGTTTGTCTTGAACTGTATTGCCGAACAAAAACAAGTTTTTGTAGGGGTTTCGCATCCGTTTTATTGGAAGCCTAAATTAAGAATCCCTGACATTTATGAAAATCCAAGCAATAAAACGGCTTTTGGTCAATTTCTTGAAAACTGTATCAATGCCAAAACAGAGGAGCAAATTATCAAAGAAATTGTACGATTAGATGCCCTCAAAATCAAAGGTTTAGGTCCTGCCGTTGGTAGCATTTTGTATTTCTTGCACCCAACATTATTTCCACCTTTCAATACAGCCATCGTCAATGGTTTCAATACTTTGTTTAATGATAAAAAGAAATTAGGCTCATGGTCTGAATATTTTAAAATTAGAGAGGTTTTGATTGAAACCAATCAAAAACATAAGGCTGAATTATCAAATGATTTAGGAGCAATCGCAGGGCTTTGTTTTGAAATTGGAACGCAAAAAATGCTCATTGGCAATGATGAATATTTGAGTGAAGACGAACGAAGTAAATTAGAAAAAAGCATCGAAAAACGCCAAAAAGAAATCAGAGAAGAAAAATTGGAAGAAAACCTTCATTCTGAAATGCAATTTCATTTACTAAAAATTGGACAAAGTTTGGGTTATGATGCTTTTGTCGCATCAAATGACCGTTCGAGGTCTTATGAGGGTAAAAGTTTTTCGTTTATGAGTACTGATAAGTTTCCTGCAATTGATTGCGACAAAGATACAGCAAACACCATCAAACTGATTGATGTTTTGTGGTTTGAAAAAGGCACAAACAATGTTATTTGTGCCTTTGAAGTAGAAAAAAGTACAAGTATTTATTCAGGAATTTTAAGATTGACCGACCTTTCTTATTCAATCGCTGATGGTGATGAAATCTTTTATTTAGTTGTACCCGAAAGTCGTGAAAAAGATGTGATTATGCAACTTTCACGCCCATCAATCAGACAAATCAAAACACCTATCAAATACATATTATTTACAGAGTTACGCCAAAATTGTGATGCACTTTGCCGATTTGGCGACAGTCATAAAATAATGGAAAAAATCTCAAAAACTGTTTAAATACATTCAAAAATGAAAAAAACAATCACATTTGCAATTATTTCAAGCCTTTTTTTAGCTTGTAATTTAAATCAATCAAACACTAATAATGCTGATTCTACCCAACACAAAGAGAGGGTAAATATGTCTGCAACAGATAGCACTCACTTTACCCATTCCACTACTAATAGCAGCTTTGATGATATTATTTCGGGCTATCTCGACTTAAAAAATGCTTTGGTCAACGATAATAGCAAGGCGGCAAGCGATGCCAGTAAGAAAATCTTGGCAAGCTTAGAAAAAAAAACAAATAATCAAACCAAAGAAGTATTAGAAATTCTGGAAAGTATAAAGGAAAATGGAGAGCATATTAGAGATAATGCTGATAAAATTGACCATCAACGAGAACATTTTGCTTTGATAAGCAAGGATGCCATTGATTTAGTAGCTCAATCTGTCACCTCAAAGAAACTTTATCAAGATTTCTGTCCAATGTTTAATGATAATAAAGGGGCTTCTTGGCTTAGCGAAACAAAAGGAATTAAAAATCCATATTATGGTGCTGAAATGCTTACCTGCGGTTCTGTAAAAAAAGAATATTAAATAATTAAAAATGGTAGAAAAATTAATTTCAATATCACTAAAAAATAGGGCAATAGTGCTACTATTAGCAGCGGCACTATTTGCCTATGGTGTCTATTCTATTCAAAAGAATCCAATAGATGCCATTCCTGATTTAAGTGAAAATCAGGTAATAGTTTTTACGGAATGGATGGGAAGAAGTCCACAAGTGATTGAAGACCAGGTTACCTACCCATTGGTAAGCAATCTGCAAGGTATCCCCAAAATAAAAAATGTAAGGGGTACATCAATGTTCGGGATGAGTTTTGTTTATATCATTTTTGAAGACGATGTTGATATTTATTGGGCAAGAACAAGAGTATTAGAAAGGTTGAATTACGCCCAAAGACTTTTACCGCAAGGTGTTACTCCATCCTTAGGTCCCGACGGCACTGGTGTTGGTCATATCTTTTGGTATCATATTGATGCACCCAAAATGGATTTGGGAGAACAAAGGGCTTTACAAGATTGGTATGTAAAACTTGCCTTACAAACAGTGCCTGGGGTGGCTGAGGTAGCATCATTTGGCGGCTTTGAAAAACAGTATCAAATAATAATAGACCCTGTCAAACTTCAATATTACAATATCACTTTGATGGATGTGATGAATAAAATAAAGGCAAACAATAATGATGTGGGTGGGAGAAAGTTTGAAATGAGCAATATGGCATATATTATTAGGGGGCTTGGGTATATTAAAAATTTAGAGGATATAGAAAATACGGCTATTAGTAATAATAATGGCATTCCTGTCAGAGTAAAAGATATTGGTTCGGTGCAAATGGGTGGTGATTTACGTTTGGGCATTTTTGATATGGATGGTAAGGGTGAGGTTGTAGGAGGAATTGTAGTTATGAGATATGGAGAAAATGCCGATAAAGTAATTACAGGGGTAAAAGAAAAAATGAAAGAAGTTCAAAAAGGCTTACCAGAAGGTGTTTTATTTAAAACGTCTTATGATAGAAGTACGCTCATAAAAGCGGCTATTGAATCAGTAAAAGGCACTTTGATTGAAGAAATGATAACGGTATCTATTGTAGTATTCATTTTTCTGTTTCATTGGCGTAGTGCATTAATAATTCTTATACAATTGCCAATATCGGTTGCCGCTGGCTTTATTTTCCTTGAAATGTTTGGTATCTCCTCAAATATAATGTCATTAACAGGGATTGCTTTGGCTATAGGCGTAGTAGTTGATGACGGAATCGTAATGGTTGAAAATGCGTACAGACATATAAGTCACGCTCAAGAATTAAAAAAATAAAGCAATGAACTTAAATATAAAAAAAATATTTGCCAAACAAATAGACCCATTGAGTGCGGATGAAAAAATGCAAATTATTGAATCCTCTTCTAAACAGGTGGGGCCAGGCGTTTTTTATTCAACTATTATTGTGGTTACCTCTTTTCTTCCTGTTTTTATGCTAACGGGTATGGAAGGAAAACTGTTTCATCCATTAGCTTGGACAAAAACTTTTATCTTACTCGTTGATGCTTTTTTGGCAATTACACTTACTCCAGTATTAATCTCTTTGCTTTTAAAAGGTAAACTAAAACCTGAAGAGGCGAACCCCATTACTCGTTTTTTAGAGAAAATATATACTCCAATATTAAGGGTTTGCCTAACATGGAGAAAAACTACAATTTTATTAAATGTAGTGGCTTTAGTAATTGGGGGGATAATGATGACCAAATTAGGTTCTGAATTTATGCCTCCTTTAGATGAAGGTTCGCTACTATTTATGCCAGTAACGTTACCTGATGTTTCAAATTCTGAAACTAAAAGAATATTGCAAGTGCAAGATAAAATTATAAGGTCTGTACCCGAAGTAGTTCACGTTTTAGGAAAAGCAGGAAGAGCAAACACCGCAACAGATAATTCACCTATCAGTATGATTGAAACAATTATTTTACTAAAACCACAAAATGAGTGGCGTAAAGGGATTACTAAAAATGATATTATAAATGAACTGAATGCAAAAATTCAAATACCTGGCACAACCAATGGCTGGACAATGCCAATCATTAATCGCATAAATATGCTTTCAACTGGTATTCGTACCGATGTAGGAGTAAAGGTATATGGTCAGAATTTAGATACTATTTATGCGTTTTCTCAAAAAATAAAAAAAGAATTACAAGGAATAGATGGTGTGAAAGATTTATATGTTGAGCCTATTACAGGGGGAAAGTATATTGATATTACCATAAAAAGAGATGAAATTGGAAGATATGGACTATCTATTGACGATGTAAATGCAGTAGTTGAAAGTGCATTAGGTGGTATGAAACTTACCACCACAATAGAAGGAAGGCAAAGGTTTTCTGTGAATGCCAGATACGGACAAGACTTTAGAAACAGCCTTGTCGCATTGAAAAGGTTGCAAGTACAAACAATGCAATATGGGACAATTCCATTAGAATCCATTGCAGATATTTCTTTAAGTGATGGGCCTCCTATGATAAATTCTGAAAATGCAATGTTGCGAGGTACTGTTTTATTTAATGTCCGAGAACGAGATTTAGGCAGTACTGTAACTGAAACACAGAAAAAACTTAATGCACTTCTTACCAAGTTACCAAAAGGGTATTTCATAGAATGGAGTGGTCAATGGGAAAATCAAATTCGGGCAAACCGTACTTTAAAATTGATAATGCCTATTGTGATATTAATCATTTTTATGGTTTTATATTTTACCTATCATTCTTTTAAAGAATCATTAATTACTATGATTACCGTGCCATTTGCGTTAGTTGGAGGTGTTTTTATGGTTTATTTTTATAATATTAATTTATCCGTTGCAGTAGCGGTTGGTTTTATTGCTCTTTTTGGAATGGCAATTGAGACAGCTATGTTAATGACAATCTATCTAAATGCTTCAATGATAGAAATGGTTAAAGAACATGGCAATTCAAAAGAGACACTTAATCCATCAATAATAAGAAAATTTGTAATGGATGGCTCCACCAAAAGACTTCGCCCGAAGCTAATGACAGTCAGTGTAGGATTATTTGGTCTGATTCCAATATTATGGGCCACGGGCGTAGGTAGTGATATGATGCGACCCATCTCAATCCCATTAATTGGTGGCACGATTACCTCTACTATCTATGTGTTACTTATCACACCAGTAGTGTTTGAAATAATAAAGGAAAGAGAATTATTACGTAAAGGTAAAATTGAACTAATAGATGTCAAAGAATAGAAGTTTTATATTTAGCATTTTGATATTCTTTTCAGAATATGGCTATGGACAAACACTTTCATTAAAAGCCATTATTGATAGTGTTGAAAAAAATCATCCCGTAGTGGAAATGTACAAAAATGAGATACGCTCGATGGATGAAGCAGCTTTAGGGGCTAAAAGTTGGATGCCACCAACCGCAGGTATCGGGCAATTTATGACTCCCTATAATGTAAACCTTTGGAAAAGAAATGGTGATATGTTAGGTATGGGTTCGGTTATGTTATCTGCAGAACAGATGTTTCCAAACAAAAAGAAACTGAACGCTGACGAAGCCTATATGAAAGCTATGTCTTCTGTTGAAAAGGAAAAGAAAAATGCAGACTTAAATGAACTGGTACAACAGGCCAAACAATACTATTATGATTGGATAATTTTGCAAAAAAGACTTATCGTATCCAAAGCCAATCAAGAACTGTTAGAGTTTATGATTAAAAATGCAGAATTAAGGTATAAAAATGGACTTGAAAAAATTAGTGCTTACTATAAAGCCAAAGCGGCATTAGGCTATTCTCAAAATATGCAATTGATGTATGAAAGCGAAATACGAGACCGAAGGATAAAGTTAAATGCCTTAATGAACAAAAATTCATTTTCTTACTTTCAAATTGACACATCTATTGTCTGGAATGATTATTCTTCATTCAGCTTTGATAGTACATTGTTTTATAACAATAGAAGCGATTTGAAAGCCATTGATAAGC
>NZ_JBMLRC010000121.1:0-1836 GCF_049241225.1 Emticicia sp. | reverse complement strand
TGGTCATAAAAACCATTGACATTAAGCAAACCCACTGGCTTTTGGTGAAGTCCCAACTGAGACCATGATAAAATCTCGAAAAGTTCGTCCATGCTACCATAACCTCCAGGCAATGTAATAATGCCATCACAGAGCTTTTCCATCAAAGCCTTACGTTCGTGCATGGTTTCTACCTTGTGCATTTCGGGTAGGCTTTTATGTCCAACTTCCATACGGTCTAAAAAGTGTGGAATAATACCCGTTACTTGTCCGTTATTTGCTAAAACCGAGTCGGCCACAATTCCCATCAATCCAACGCTTCCGCCGCCGTAGATAAGACGAATGTTGTTTTCGGCTAAAACTTTGCCCAGTTTCTCGGCAGTTTCTTTATAAATAGGTTTTGTTCCAGGATTTGCTCCACAGTAAACTAATATCGCTTGCATTATAATCAATTTTGAATGAGTAAATTATTGAATGAATGTATTTTTTGTCTTATTCTTCTAAAACTAATTTTCATAAAATTAAGACGACCAATTTTAATGCTGCCAATCTTATCAATCTTTTAAAACCGTGCTAAAAAATAAAACCCAACGAAACGTCGGGCTTATTTTGTTCGCTAAATTTGTCAGGAAAAAAATCTTTGTTGTTAAGTGGATACATCATCTGAATAAAGTGCAATTTATGGACTTGTTCAATATAAAGCAACATTTTTTTCAGAACAGGCTGCCCTGTACAACCTGTGGAATTACTTTAGGTTCTTGCAGTTTTAGGCCTGTTTTCGCATTAATCTTATTTATCCAATATTTTGTGAGTTCGGGAGCAAATTCATTTTCGCCACAATGCACAAAAATATAAGCACTTTCTAAACCCATATCGAGCCACGTTTTTATACGCTCACACCACGCATTGATACGAGTGTAATCGGTTGGGTGAAGCTCATTGCCTACAAACCGAAGTGTAAGGTTTGGCGTAGTAAGTGTGGCGTGAAGTACATCTCTTCGGCCAGCTACATCCGAAATCACCGTTCCAACTTTCATTTCGGTGAGCATTGCACAGGTATTTGCCCAAACTTTGGCATCTTTAAACCAATCAGAATGACGAAACTCAACTGAAACAGGAAAATTTGGCGGTAAAGATTTTAGGTAATTTTCTAAACTTTTCAGCCTTCGTGGGTCGAACATCGGTGAAAGTTGCAAAAAAGTCATTCCCAAATGCTCTTCTAAGCCCAAAACTGCTGTGCAGAATTGTTCGGTAAGAAATTCACAACCAATCAGTTGACGGTCATGACTAATTACTTGCGGAAATTTCGGGCAAAACTTAAAACCATCAGCGGCCGATTCTTTCCAACGAATAATCGTTTCTTCGGTCGGAATTTGGTAATGCGTTACATTCAGTTCGATGGTGTTAAACTGACGAGTATAGTAATGTAAAAAATCTTTGTCCTTGGCATTTGATGGGTAAATCTTGCCTGCCCAGCTTTTATTTGCCCAAATCGGTGGACCAAAATATAAATTGGGCTGAAAAACTTTCGGAGATACTGCCGCAAGGGTCTGGGCAGTTAATGGATTATCTGGCGGAAGTGTAAAATCTACATCTGAAATATCTTTGAGTTTTCCGAAATCCATGGTCGTAGTATAATTAAAGTCTCATACCTATCGGGTAGGTATGAGACTTTAGAGTAAGTTAATTCAAGAAATTATTTCTCTTTTTGAGCTTGTCGCACAGTTTCATGCAATTTATCCATATCTATTGTTTTTAAATATGAATTAGCCGCTCGTAGCTTATCATCAACTACTTGATAGCCAGTCTTTTGTGTTGCAGATATTGGCTTGTTTTTCATCTTATTTTTGAAATAAT
>NZ_JBMLRC010000120.1:36383-40721 GCF_049241225.1 Emticicia sp. | reverse complement strand
CACAAAAAAAGCCGAGGCAAAACCTCGGCTTTTTATTACTACACTTACCTAAACCCTAAAACTCCATAGGTACGCTCACACTCGTCGTATCCCAGGAAATGGTTAAAACTTTGTCATTAGTAGTGAATGTAAGTTTCTCTACTACGTCTTTTAATGTTTTTACAGGAACTGTAACTTCAGCTACGTTTTTATCTTTGATTTTATCGTAACCGTATGAGCCCCATTGACCTAATTCGCTATTCAAGATGATAGTCCATTCTTTTTCGCCTAATTTAGAGAATAAAGAATAAGTACCTGCTTTCACAGATTTACCACCAAATTTTACATCTTTTTTGAAAGTGATTTCAGTTGCACCATCAGCACCAGTACGCCATACTGTTCCGAATTTCTCTAATCCACCAAAAATCACGCGGCCTTTTTTAGAAGGTTGACCGTAAGCTACTTTTACATTTGCACTTTCTGCCGATACACGCGGGCTTGCTTGTGCAAATGATAAGCTATTAATTGCAAGCATTAATAATAAAAATGATAGTACTTTTTTCATATAAGTTAGATTTGTGATATATGGTTATAAACGATAAAGAATGTATTTTAGTTTGAAATATATTAGTTTTTATAAAAATAATCCCACACTTTTTGATTGAACGGTAAAATATTCTACTCCTTTACTTTTTCGGCAAAAAGCTTGGCCATTTCTCGTGGGTTGGTTGGCTCTGGATTTACTTTATCTGACTCCAACAAACCATCACGCAAACGAATGATTCGGTGCGAATATTTGGCAATGTCTTCTTCGTGCGTAACCATTACGATGGTATTTCCTTTGGAATATAGCTGGTCGAACAACTCCATGATTTCATAAGAAGTACGAGTATCTAAGTTACCCGTTGGTTCATCGGCCAATAGAATACTTGGGTCATTCACTAACGCACGGGCAATGGCTACACGTTGACGCTGCCCACCCGAAAGTTCGTTTGGTTTATGATGGGCTCTATTATCAAGACCCACATTTTTGAGGGCAAGCATGGCTTTTTCTGTTCTCTGCGATTTGGTATATCCCGCATAAATCAAAGGCAAGGCCACATTTTCGAGGGCTGATTGACGAGGAAGCAAGTTAAATGTCTGAAAAACGAAACCAATTTCTTTGTTTCGGACTTCGGCCAGTTCGTTTTCGCTCATGCGACTTACGTCATTGTTGTTCAAAACGTAGCGTCCGCCCGTTGGGGAATCCAAACAACCAATAATGTTCATCAATGTAGATTTACCCGACCCCGAAGGCCCCATAAATGCTACATATTCACCTTTATCGACCGAAATCGTTACCGATTTTAAGGCGTCAATAATTTCGCTACCCATGATGTAGCGTTTTGAAATATTGGTTGTTTCGATAATTTTCATTGCCCCCTAACCCCCGATGGGGGAATTTTATTTGGATAAATGTTTCATTATTTCTCCTTGTATGAAAAACAGGAAGCCCCCATCGGGGGTTTGGGGGCTAAATTACTGAATCATTCAAAACCATCCTTTGTTTTTTCCATCAATGCTTTTTGGGCTTGATAGATGGAAAGAAATGCTTGATAATCGGCAGGGCTACTTAGCTGTTGTACTTTTGCTAAACCATCGGCCACGTAGTCGGTCAAGCCAATCTTGAGCGATTGTAGTGTGTATAACTTCCATATTTCGGCGGAAGTATCATTCAATTCGGCTGCTCTGAAAACAAAATTATAAGCATCGTTAGGCTTTTTGAGAGTATTGTTATAAAAATCAGCGACTTTATTCAAAACATAAGGATTTAGTGGATTTTCCTGCAAAACCTTATCAAAGTCAGCTTTTTTAGTTAAAGCAGTTTTAAATAATTCCTCAGCTTTAGCTTTTTGGAAGTCGGCAATTGTTTGTTGATAATTTTGTTTTTGCAAAACTTCTACTGACGAAACATCGCCAGCTTTACTTAAAAGTTCTACCGCTTTATCATACACGCCTTGTTGCAAAAACCACATTCCAGCTACTTGATTATATAAAGGTTTATGTTTGGTCGAGTCATTGGCCAAAATCGCCAATTGTTTCAACCCTTCAAGTTTACTTTCACTGAAATAATTTCGACAAGAAATCGCAAACTCCAAATCTTCATAGAAATCGTTGTTTACTTCCTTTCGCTGAATATTCTGCAAATCTTTGCTTGAATATGGAAACATCGCATTATTAAACGACGACAAATTATAAAGCAATGCAAATTGACTTACGTTTATGGCAGAATCTTTTGTTAATTCGATATTTGTCGTTGCCTGCACCAGTAAAATTTTATCGGCAGCAGCCCTATTTGCACGAAGACTCATGCTTTTTGTTGCTCGATTATCTCCTCCGAGTTTTGGATTTGATGCCTTTAATGATTTGTAAAGAGAATCTTTTTCTCCATATTTTAATTGATACGCTAACAAATTAGATTCCGCTAAATCGCAGTCAGAGCAGTTTGTTTTGGCTAAATTCAGATAATGAAAAGTTGAGTCAAGCACTTTTGTTTTTTCGTAGAGATACGCAATGTTGGTCAAAAGCTGTTGATTCTGTGGAAATTTACTCACGCCTTCACGCAAAGTAAAAAGAGCATCAAAAAACATGTCTTTTTCTTGCAAAACTTTACTCAAACCCGCATACGCAAACGGACTGGCATTTTTTTCTAAAGCATTTTTCAGAAATAAACCTGTATTTTCTTTATCACCATTTTTCAGAGCCAACGACGCCAACGCATAATTTGATTTATGGTTACGAATATCGAAATGCAAAGCTTCTTTGTAAAAAGTCTCAGCCGCTTGAAAATCTTCGGTGGCAGTATAATAATCGGCGATAGCATTATAATAGCCAGCTTTAGTTTGGAAGTAATTATTATAGTTTTTGAACGAAATCAGCATGAAAACCAAAATTGCCGCCGCCATTCTGAAAAGCAACAATTCATAAAACTTTGGTTTGTAAATCACTTTATGCACTTCCAAACCTTTTTGAAGTGGTTGCGTAAAGTTTATCAGCACATAAAAGAAAAAGCAAAGCCCCATCGCCACGTGAGCATACGAGATAAAATCTTCGAAGGCCTCAATGAGTGGGTCGTTGGCAGTTGCGTAGGCGTAGCCAATCGTGGCCGTTGTAATAATGGCCAAACCTAAATAAAACCACGAGCCAATGCTCCTAAAATCAAAGAAATTCGATTGCTCAGAATAATCTCTGAAACCCCAAATTCCTAAAATCATAGAAATGCCAAAGAGAGCTACTGGATTTATTGAAATAATATTCCAGTCGATATACTGCGATTTTTCGAGATAAATTAAAAGCACATTGAGCAGATAAATACTCGAAATTACCAAAAAAGAAGGAATATGATTGCGATTTTTCACGCCCGAATTTGATACCACCCAAACCAAACTTGCCGAGATTTCGTGAGCAACCAATAAGATAAAAATTGCTGATAGAATAATTGCCGAAAGCAAACCATAAGAAAAAACTGCCAAACTTGGGTTTGCCGCTTTTGCTGTAAAGCCAATTAAGGCAGCCGCAGCTACACTCAAAACAAGAAAAGCTAAGAATCTTTTCAGGGAAGTGATTTGAGTGGCAAATGTGTTGAAATAAAAAGCCAAACCGGCAAACGCACCAAACGCCACCAAAAATGGCAGTTGATTGACTGAGTTAAAGACTATTTCGAGATGAAAAGTTATCAGAATACCTGCCAGCAAAACCATTCCACCCAAAAACCAATATCGGCTCATGCCCGAAAAGGCACTCAACAGCAAATTCAGACCTAAAATAAAAAATATTGCAAAAGCATGATTTGCCCAAAGGTTAATATCCATCATCGAAGCGAGATAACGCTCTTTGACAATATAAGCATTTCCATTGATGGTAAACTTTAATTGGCCATCCGAGAAAGTATCTAAAGCGGCTGGAATTTCGTCAAGCTCGCTGAGAATATCCCAGTGAATGACATTTTCTAAACCTTTAAACCAATAAAATGAAAGTAATAAAATTGAGGTGAAAAGTATCGTAAGAATAAAAACAAAGCTAAATCGTTCATTTTTAGGCCAGTTTTGCCAAAAAAAGAGTTTTTGCATAATTATATCAAGAGTTTTTCCACGTGAAACACCAACTTATCCACAGCTTTTGCACACGCATTATAAATATTTGAGCCGTGAAGATAACGTAAAAACATTGTTTGATTATATTTGCGGTTCTAAAAAACTAAACAGCTCAGAAAATGACACTTCATAAGGAAGGCACAGGAACGATTTCATTGACAATTATTGGACTATTGGCAGCTAATGCGGCTTTAAGATATTTTTTACCCGAACAAGAAATTTTACA
>NZ_JBMLRC010000120.1:30211-36283 GCF_049241225.1 Emticicia sp. | reverse complement strand
TATCACGCAGGAAAATATTTGGTTGCTTGGCACCCAAAATCAAGCACCGAAAACGAACGCACGACAATCGTGGTGAAACACCACAACGGCACAGAGGTTTTGTTCCGCCAAATTGCTGGGGCTTTGGCTCGTAGAATTTGCTGGTATGTGAAAGAAGGACAAGCCGTAGAGCAAGGTTCAGAATTTGGTTTTATCAAATTTGGTTCGAGAATTGACATTTTCTTGCCATTAGATGCAAAAATCTTAGTCAATATCGATGATAAACCAGTTGGTGGTGAAACAGTAATTGCAGAATTAATGTAAAATATTTTACACTTTCTGAGGGCAAGTTAGAAACTTGCTCTACAATAATGGCAGAACACAACGAAACAGGCAACAAGGCCGAAGCAATGGCGGCCAAATTCTTGGAAAAGAAAGGTTACGAGATTCTCGACCAAAACTACACGCACGGAAAAGGCGAAATAGATATTGTTGTTCTGAAAGATGGCTGGTTAGTTTTTGTAGAAGTTCGGGCGAGGTCGGAAGTCGCTCATGGCTTTCCCGAACAAACTATCTCGAAAAACAAAGCCAGTCTTATCATTAAAACTGCCGAAAACTACATATACGAGCATGATTGGCACGGAAACGTTCGTTTCGACATCATTGCCATAACCGTGGGCGAGAAATTTGAAATCATGCACTTTGAAGATGCGTTTTTCTAAATAAATCTTAATTCTACATTTTTAGTAACAAAGCATAAATAAGTTGTACATTGATGGAACGCAGATGACACGGATGCAAGCAACGCAGATTCACACGAATTTTTGATTTTTTCATCTGCGAAAATCAGCGTTTCGATAGAATCAGCGTCATCTGCGTTCCATAGTTTAAGACAATTTCCAATGGATAAGTTATTTATTTTCTTTTACTTAGTTCTTAATTTTCTCAACATTTTCACTCCATTATATACTAAGTTTATTCCTCAAAATCAGGCGTTTGTCTGAAAACGCTAATCTAAGGAGCTTTTCAAAAATAAATTTGTGTCATCAAAAAACACAAATCTAATGAAAAAGCTATTACCTCTTTTCTTATTTCAACTCTTATTATTTCCAACCGTTTTTGCCCAAACAACTATCAAGGGCAAAGTAACCGACCGTAAAGGTGAAGCTCTGCCGAGTGCCAATGTTTTCGTAAAGGGCAGCTACGATGGTGCAACCAGTGATTTAGATGGCAATTTTACATTTAAAACTTCTCAGAAAGATACCGCAACGATTTCGGCAAGTTTTGTGGGCTATGAACCTTTTGAGCAGAAAATAAAATTAGATAAACCAAACGTAGAAGTAAACATCAAGTTGGAAGAAGCCATGAATGTGCTGAATACCGTGACAATTACGGCAGGAACATTCGAGGCATCGGACAGCAAAAAAATGGTGATGCTAAAACCTCTCGACATCGTTACAACCGCAGGTGGTGGAGCAGATATTACGGCCGTAATGCAACTTTTGCCAGGCTCTCAACGAGTGGGCGAGCAAGAAGGACTTTTTGTGCGTGGAGGTTCGGCCAACGAAACAAAAACCGTGATTGATGGCATGATTGTACAGAATCCATTTTTTAGTAGTACGCCCGATGTGCCACAACGTGGACGATTCACGCCTTTTATGTTTAAAGGAACTGCTTTCAGCACAGGCGGATATTCAGCACAATACGGTCAGGCACTTTCGTCGGTGCTTTTGTTGCAAACTAAAGACAAAACCGATAATGCCAGCGGCTGGAATCTGAATGCCAATATGGCGGGTATTGGGGCAACTTACACCCACAAGGGCAGTGTTTCGGGGTCGGTTTATTACAGCAATCTTTCGCCTTACTTTAATCTGATTCAGTCGAATATCATTTTTGATAAAATGCCGCAAGGTTTTAGCACTTCGCTAACGGTCAATGAAAATCTGACTAAAAATAGTTCGTTGAAAATCTACGGAACTTATACCGATAATCAATCTACGATTTTGTTTCCATCTTATGAAGAAATTGGCACAAAGTACAAATTTGACCTAAAAAACCGAAACGTTTTCACGAATGGAACTTATCAAGTAAACTTTGATGAAGGACGCTGGATTTTACAAACTGGACTTTCGTACAGCCATAATATCGATAAACTAACAGTAGGTGGCAACGCAGGCGATCGCCTCGATGAGCGTACACAGGTGCGAGCAGTAATGACTCGCTTGTTTGGAAGGAATAATGCCAGTTCGGTTCTGTTTGGCACAGAGTTTCACGCCATAAAAGTCGGAAATATCTATAATCAATATGATTTTAAGTTGAATGAAAATTATGGAACGGCCTTCGTAGAAACCGAACTCTACATCACACCAAAATTGGCAGGAAGATTTGGTTTACGTGGCGAATACACGAATGTGATAAATAAAGCCAATATTGCTCCAAGAATCTCTTTGGCCTACAAAACGGGTCAATACAGTCAAGTTTCGTTGGCGGCGGGGCAGTTTTACCAAACACCAGAGAAAAACTATCTTTATCTCAATCAAAACTTAGATTTTGAGTTGGCCAATCACTTGATTCTGAATTATCAAGTTATCAAAAACGACCGTACATTTCGAGTGGAGGCTTTCAGAAAAGATTATAAAGATTTAGTGCGAGAATACACAACTTTCTACGACCCAAACCCTTATCGTTTCCCGATTGGAAAAACCGACAATAGCGGGTTTGGCTACGCACAAGGCTTCGATGGATTTTTTCGAGACAAGAAAAGTATCAAAAATGGAGATTTTTGGTTCACTTATTCTTTCTTAGATACCAAACGCTTATTCAGAAATTATCAACAAGAAGCTACGCCTACTTTTGCTTCAAAACACAATTTTAGCGTAGTTTACAAGCAATTTCTTGAAAAAATCAGCACAAATGTTGGTGTAACATTCACGCATACAAGCGGGCGACCAAACTATGATTTTGCCACGACGTCATTTTTGCCTACTTACATGAAACCGTTTCAAAACGTGAGCCTTTCGGTGAGCCATATAAAAGTTATCAAAGGCAATTTTGTGGTATTTTATGCGGCGTTGGATAATATTTTTGCTCGAAAAAATGTGTTTGGCTACCGCTATTCGGCTGATGGCAAACAACGCTTTGAAGTAACTCCACCAGTTTACCGAACATTCTTTTTGGGAATTTCGATGAATCTTTCAAAACAACTCGGTAAACCAAAAGAAGCCGATTTGGATAATTAACAAATTTCGCTCTTCCAAAAACGAAGTTTACTCCTCAAAAACAGACATTCGTCGGAAATCAATATTTCAGCAACGAAAGTCCACATAACTTTGAGTCAACAAATCAGAAAAGCTATTTTTAACATTCAAACAATCAATCAAAATGAAACGTATTTTATTTGTAATCAGCCTATTAACATTGGTAATTACCGAAACTTTTGCTCAAAACCCTGCTTATGTATCAGCCATGGAAAAAGCTGTCGGTTTGCTCAGCGAATTTGAAAACACTGAGAACAACAAACAAGCCGTTAGTCAGTTAGAACGCATCGCTGCTGCCGAACCCAAAGAATGGTTGCCGAATTATTGGGCGGCTTATGGCTTAGTAAACTTAAATTATGCCGAAACCGATGCCGATAAAAAAGACATCATTTTAGAAAAAGCTGAAAAGTTTGCTACGGCAGCCGAAAAGCTTCAACCCAATAACGACGAAATTGAAGTACTTAAAGCCTACATTGCCAGTGCAAAAATGGCGGTTTCGCCACAAGAACGCTGGCAAAAATATGGTGGAATCGTAGGAACGGCTTTACAAAATGCAGCAAAGTTAAACCCTGAAAATCCAAGAGTAGCTTTATTGGTTGGACAAGGAGTTTTCTACACGCCAGAAGCTTTTGGTGGCGGAAAGAAAAAATCAGAGCCAATTTTACAAGATGCAATCAATAAATTTACGAAATTCAAACCCGCATCAAGCATTGCACCAAATTGGGGCGAAAGAGTTGCTAAATGGATGCTTTCTCAGATATAAAAAAATGAACTCATCAGCGACATACATAAAAGAAGTGAATGCTGAGGGAATAAAAAACCTTCAACTCACTACTTTCTCAGGCGATATCGAACTCATTGGAACTGAAGAAAGTGTTTTAAAAATCGAAATTTTTGCTTCTGTCAGAAGTTTACTGACATTATTCCTAAATAGTGAAAGATTAGATTCGATTGACTCAGAAATTAATCCTGTAAGCATCGAAAAAATCGGCGAAACACTTAATGTTTTCTCAAAACCCAATTATTTTCACCCATACAACTGGTTTAATTTTCAGAAAACATCTTTCAGAATTTCGTTGCCGAAACACATCTTAGCAAATGCTAAAACTTACGGTGGAAATATTTACTTGAAAGACCTCGACTCTAATCATATTTTCACGACTTGGGGGGGGAATATACTGATCAATGACTCAAAAGGTATTTTTAGAGGTAAAACAATGGGAGGTAATTTAGAAATCAATAATTGTAATGCTACTATTGATGCCAAAACTTGGGGAGGAAAAGTATTTTTATCTGAAAATGATGGTGATATAGTTGTAAAAACACTCGGTGGAAATATTAAAATAAAAAATCAAAAAGGGAAAGTCCATGCCAGTACTTCAGGCGGAAATATCTCAGGTGATGGCTTAAAAGGCGAACTTCAATGCTCAACTTGGGGAGGGAATATCAAATTATATGGCATCGAAGGCGATATTGGAGCAAGCACCAAAGGAGGAAATATTGAAGCTGAAATAAAGTCGGTCAACAAATATGTTTGGCTCGATACTTCGGGTGGAAATATAAAAGTTGCCTTACCCCTCAACCAAGCCATCGATCTTGATATTTCAAGTTCAAGAGTTGTTGTTCCATCACTTCAAAATTTTGAAGGCTACCGAACCCAAGACCAACTCGTAGGAAAACTCAATGGAGGTGGTCCGACGGTTAAAGTAAAAGGGATTGGCGGAACTATACGCCTATTCGGAGCCTTAGAAAGAGAAGAAAAACCTCAAAATGGTTTTATCAAACGCCAAGAAGCTACTGATAACAAATCAAATTTAGATTTTAATGTTGGTAATTTCATTTTTGGTCTGCTCTTTTGTTTACTCATTACGTACGGCTTGAGTAGTATAGTGTATTTTACATTACAGCTCATTGAACCTCAGAATACATTATCTCGTGTCGATAAGATTGTGTTTTTTTCAAACATTGCCATTAGCTTGAGTGCACATTCGGCCGTGACTACGTTTGTACAGTTATTAGATAACAAGGTTCGTTATCAATCGATCAAATACTTGATAATCATCGCTTTTACATACGTATTGTTGCAGTTTTGTCAATTCTTTCTTAGTATTTTTCAATTAAGCTATGCCGATATGGCATCAAATAGCCTGAGTAGTGATAGAAATTGGTATTTAGCAATTCCTGCCGTTGTCAGTTCTTTGTATTTTTACTATTGGCAACATACTCGACAAATCACTCGCAAGATTTCGGAGCAAGAATATCAGTTACTCAATCTCGAAAAACTCAAAACAACCGCCGAACTTGGAGCTTTACAAGCACGTATCAATCCACATTTTTTATACAATTCACTCAATAGTATTGCAAGTTTGGTGCATTCGGACCCCGATAAGGCCGAAGAAATGACAATTCTTCTATCAAAGCTTTTTAGATATACTACTGACCGAAACAACGAACATTTTAGTAGCATTGCCGACGAACTGGAAATTGTAAAAACCTATCTTTCTATCGAACAAGTGCGTTTTGGTGATAGGTTAAAGTTTTCAACCGAATTAGATAAAAGCCTTGAAGATTTTCAGATTCCGAGGTTTTTATTGCAGCCTTTGGTCGAAAATGCCATCAAACATGGTATTGCGAAGGTTTCTGGAGAAGGACGAATTGAGGTAAAAATCTACCAAAAAGATGAATCAATTATTCTTTCGGTACATGATTCGGGAAAACCTTTTCCCGAAGAAATGGCATCAGGTTACGGTCTGCGGAGCATCAACGATAAACTTAAACTGATTTACGGCAAAGATGCACAAGTGGAAATTCAGAACAACGACGAATATAAAGCGGT
>NZ_JBMLRC010000120.1:0-30111 GCF_049241225.1 Emticicia sp. | reverse complement strand
AAAAAATGAAAACGATACTCATCGACGACGAACCTCTGGCAATTGGGCGTTTAAAAAGGCTTTTGGGCAAATTTGAAGATTTTGAAATAATTGCCGAAGCCAAAAACGGACAAGAAGGCCTCGAAAAAGTAACGCAACTAAAACCAGATGTGATTTTCTTGGACATAGAAATGCCCGAAATGACTGGTTTTGAAATGCTCGCCCAGCTTGATTTTATGCCTTTAGTGGTTTTTGCAACGGCTTATGACCAATATGCCATCAGAGCTTTTGAAGAAAATTCGATCGATTATTTACTTAAACCCATCGAAACCGAACGTTTGGAAAAAACTGTCGAGAAACTACGTAAATTAAAATCAAATTCGGGGAACAGTTCAGTAAATAATAGTCTTTTGCAGCTCATCGAACAATTCAAGCCCAAGAAAGACATTCATTCGATTTCGGTAAAATCAGGCGAGAAAATTTTGTTTATTCCGCTCACAGAAATTAGTTTTTTTGAAGCCGAAGACAAATACGTTTTCTTGAATACGACTGACGGAAAGCAATATTTGACCAATTATACAATAGCTTCATTGGAAGAAAAACTGCCAGAAAACTTCACAAGGGT
This sequence comes from Emticicia sp., assembly GCF_049241225.1. NCBI lineage: Bacteria > Pseudomonadati > Bacteroidota > Cytophagia > Cytophagales > Leadbetterellaceae > Emticicia > Emticicia sp. Next base: position 29,507 of record NZ_JBMLRC010000120.1, on the reverse strand, counting down.
TAGCCGCTCATCAATCATTAATTCTTTGCTGATCAAAGAGTTACAGAAGTATTTTAGCGGAAAATATTTAGTAATTATGCGAGACACAAAAGCTTCAAAAATAGAAACTGGCTCGGCTTATGGAGAAAATTTAAAGAAGTTGATGGAGATTTAAATTTCTTTCGGTGGTTGAGCGTATCGGGCAGCCGATGCTGTCGAAACCACCGAAAGAAAATCGCTTGTCTAAATATCAACAATTTTTCCCATCCACATCGCAAACCTCGCCAAGGGCTTCAACTGGCTGCATTTCAGCGGCAACTTTATTCAAAGTATCCAAAAATACGCTCGTTGGCTGAGCTCCACTGATGGCATATTTATTATTCAAAATGAAAAATGGTACACCAGAAACACCTAAATTCTGAAAATGCTTGATTTCTTGCGTAACGTGATAAGTGATTTCTTCATTAGCCAAAATACCCTCCGTTTTTTCACGTGGCCAACCAAAATCTTCCATGAAAGCGATGAGTTGCTCTTTTTCTGAAAAATCAATCCCGTCAGTAAAATACGCCTTAAAAAGTTTTTCTTCTAACTCGATTTGCCTTCCTTCTTCACGGGCAATGTGTAGCATTTTATGTAAAGGAATGGTATTGATGGCTTTGGGCATTTTATCAAAATCAAACTTGATACCCGCTTGCTCGCCTACTCCTACCACACGCTGAAACATTGGTTCGATTCGCTCTTTACTGCCAAATTTATTGAGGAAGTATTCTTCTTTATCAAGCCCTTCGGCTGGAATTGTTGGGTCAAGTTGGAAAGGATGCCAAGTAATCTCAACTGGCTGACTATCAAAGCTTTCGAGGGCTTTTTCTAAATGTTTTTTTCCGATATAGCACCACGGACACGCCACATCAGACACGATATCTATTTGCAAAGGTTTGTTGTTCATTCTGTATAATTATTTACGAATAAAACCTACGAAGCCAAAATTTGGTTCAAAAAAAGGGCTTCGATTAATCGAACCCCTCAATAAACATTTTGTTAACTCTTGACTAAAATCGCTTTAGACGACTCTGTGGACTATTGGCCGCAAATTGTTGACTACTACACAAACTCTTTGCCTTTTGCACCAGCCGCTGCCACAAATTCTTTTACTTTTTGCTCATCCTCCTTCTTGCAAATCATTAAGACATTATCGTATTCCGCCACGATATAGCCATCCAAACCATTTAATACAACCAGACGGTCTTTTGGCGTTTTTACAATACAATTCTTTGTATCATAAAGCATCACACTCGCATCAATAGCGTTTTCGTTTTCGTCTTTATCCGATATTTCGTAAAGAGATTTCCACGTACCTAGATCCGACCAACCGATATCTGAAAGCACAACAAAAACATTTTCGGCACGCTCCATAATACCGTTATCAATCGAAATATTTTTGCATTGTGGATAAGCTCTATTCAATGCGTCTGCTTCTCTTTCGGTGTAATAGTCTGCTTTAATTTCATCAAAAGCTTCGGCCATTTCTGGTAAAAATGCCTCAAAACACTTCTTGATTGCATTAACATTCCAAATAAAGATACCAGCATTCCAAACAAACTCACCACTTTCTACAAATTTCTTTGCCCATTCTAAGTTTGGTTTCTCGGTAAAAGTTACCACACGCTTAATATCTCCTTCTGAATCAGAAAATTGAATATAACCATACCCAGTATCAGGGCGAGTAGGCTTAATCCCCAGCGTAACCAATACATCATTTTTAGCAGAGAAATGCAACGCAATACTAATTCTTTTACGGAATTCCTCTTCTTTCAAAATAATATGGTCGGCAGGAGCAACAACAATATTGGCATTCGGGTTTTTAGCACCAATTTTATAGCACGCATAAGCAATACACGGAGCTGTATTTCGGCGATTGGGTTCGAGCAAAATTTGGTCGTCGCTCAGATATGGTAATTGATTCTTGGTTATCTCGTAGTATTCACTACTCGTAACAATATATATGTTTTCTTTCGGACAAATTCCATCAAAGCGTTCAACCGTTTGTTGAATCATTGTTTTGCCAATACCTAAGACATCATGAAATTGTTTTGGGTTTGTGCTTCGGCTAAACGGCCAGAACCTAGTTCCAACACCACCAGCCATAATAATTACGTAATTATCATTCATTGAATTAAACGCATAAAGTATTGACTTATATGTTATTACTGTTTATTTAAATATGCTTCTAAACGTAAAGCTACATTTTCTCTGATATTCATCCAAAAAAGATTTATATCTGCAATATGCCACACCTTTATATTGATAAAAGCTCTACCTCTAATATATGGCTTATTTATCCATAATACTCCTTTATGATTTTGTGCATCGGCAGCTTCTTTGACAAAAGTAAACTTATAACCAACGCCACCCTTATTGAGTTCTTTGGGGGCAAATTCTTCATCTAATTTCCAAGTAAGTGGGTTTGTACTCACAGCTGTACTGAGCCCTTCTTCATAATAATCTGGTAAATAATTTCTCGCATAAGTATTCCATGATACAAAACCACCGAATTCGTCAGCCGATTGACTTGGCTTGATATTCTCAAAAGTATCAGGTTGCGTAGCAATTCCAATTAAATAGGCTTGTACCAATTGTTTCTGAAGCGGTTTTCCATCAAAGAACTCTTTTAATAATCGTTTAGCGTGAACCGTTCCTTGGCTATGCGATGCAATAATGATTGGCCGACCTTGATTCCAGTTTTTTAGATAATATTCAAAAGCTGCTTTTATGTCTGAATAGGCTAAATCTAAGGCTTGTTTTTTATCGTCGGCGTTGGGTGTCAGAAAAGAATAATAATGTGCCTGACGATAACGAGGTGCATAAATTTTGCCCGAACCATTAAAAGCAGAGGCTTGATTTAGAATCGTTGAGTTATCGGTTTTTTCGTTCAATTCAGCATCATTCACATCGGCATTCCACTGATATTGATTTTTGGGTTCGTAGGTAAATGTTGTAGGGTGCAAAAAGAACACATCCGCTTTCGCATCCTTCTGATTGTCAGTCAGATTCGATTTTAAAGGTGTTTTATCTGCTTTATCTTCCATAGTTGGCAAGGCAGCCCAAGCACTATTCTGCATATAATCTGGAGCCGTTGGTGTGAATTGAGGGTTAAAATTCGATTTTAGTACAACCGAATTTTGGGCTACTATTTTCTCAGAAAAAATCAGCAAAAAATAAAATAAGGATAGAAAAATCGTCTTTTGCATTATATATAATTATTTTTTGTTAAAATTGTATGATTTTAATACAAACTAATAATAGTATGCTTGCATATTATTATTTTCTTTTCTATGTTTGACACAAAATTACGTTTTGTTAACCACTAACCAATATTCTCATGTACAAACTTTCCGTTAAAAAATGTTTGCTCGGAATATGCTGCTTTCTAATTACACAGCTTTCCTTTGCTCAAACAAAAGTGTCAGGAACAATTACCGATGCTACTACTAAAGAGCCTCTTATTGGAGTGAGTGTGCAGGTAAAAGGTAAAGTTGTAGGAACAATCACCAATTCAAAAGGTGAGTTTTCTTTTAATGTCTCTACACCGCCACCATTTACACTCCTTATTTCATCGGTTGGCTATGAAAGTCAGGAGATAAATGTATCGGGAAATAATGCTTCCATTAATATTGCTTTGAAAGAACAAGCAGTATTGGGTCAAGAAGTTGTAGTATCGGCTTCGAGGGTTGAAGAATCAGTTCTAAAATCTCCCGTGGCTGTTGAAAAAATGGACATTCGTACGATTCGTGAAACGGCTTCTCCTTCATTTTACGATGCTTTATCAAATATGAAAGGTATCGACATGACAACACAAGGTTTACTTTTCAAATCTATCAATATGCGTGGCTTTGGTGCTACTGGTAATCCTCGTACCGTACAAATGATTGATGGAATGGACAATCAAGCTCCTGGCTTAAATTTTCCTGTTGATAATATCGTGGGTATGCCTGAACTTGATGTTGAAAATGTAGAAGTTTTACCGGGTGCTGCTTCTGCACTTTATGGTCCTAATGCAATCAACGGATTGGTTTTAATGAATAGCAAAAGCCCATTCTTGTATCAAGGATTAAGTGCAACGCTTAAAACGGGGGTTATGAGTGCCAGCAACCGTGCCACTGCAACCACACCTTTCGGTGATTTTTCAATGCGTTATGCCAAGGCTTCAAAAAACAATAAATTTGCGTTTAAGGTAAACTTAGCTTATATCACAGCTAAAGATTGGGAGGCAACGGATTATACTAACCTAAATTTGGGTGGTGTGCAAAATGGCACAAGAGGAGCTGGAGTTGATACAGATTATGATGGTATGAACATTTATGGCGATGAAGTACAAGCCAATATGGGAACTGTATTAAATGGTTTATTAGGTGCAAGTTCACCGTTAACAGCCGCTCAAAAGGCAGGTATTCAAGCAGTATCATCAGCAGGCTTAATTCCAACATCTGCTAATATTAGTCGTACGGGTTTCTTGGAAAAAGATATGGTTGATTATAACACCAAATCGTTCAAAACAAATTTGGCTGCTCACTATCGTATTAATGATAAAGTAGAGTTAGTTGGTCAAGTAAACTATGGCTACGGAACAACGGTTTATACAGGAACGGGTAGATATTCGCTCCGTAATTTTAATTTGACACAAGCAAAAGTAGAATTAAGAGGAGATAACTTTACCTTGAGAGCCTACACAACTCAAGAGCGTTCGGGGCAGTCATATACCGCGGGTTTAGCAGCTGTGGCTATGCTGAATAGCGTAAAACCTCATGCAACATGGTTTGCTGAATATGTTGGTGCTTTTGCAGCCGCTCGTGGAGCAGGTCAGGCCGAAGATGCTGCTCATTTGACAGCAAGAGCAGCTGCTGATAAAGGTTTGCCAGCCGCAGGAACAGCCGAGTATAAAGCATTATTGGATAAATACCGTGATGCTGCTATTGTTGATGGAGGAGGAGCATTTTTGGATAAAACCAATCTCTATCATGCTGAAGGAGTTTATAACTTCAAAAATCAAGTAAAATTCATTGATTTATTAGCTGGTGCGAACGTACGTCAGTATAGTTTACGCTCTGATGGAACTTTGTTTGCTGATAAAAAAGAAGGACGTTCTGGAACAATTCCAATCAACGAGTACGGTGCTTTTGTACAAGCCGCAAAAAGTTTATTTAAAGACCACTTGAAACTTTCGGCCTCGATTCGCTACGATAAAAGCCAAAACTTCAAAGGTTTCTATACGCCAAGACTATCGGCTGTAGCAACTTTCGGTCAGCAAAACTTCCGTGCTTCTTATCAAACGGGTTATAGAATTCCGACTACGCAAAATCAGTACATTGACCTAAGAACACCGTCAGGTACTCTGATTGGTGGACAACCAGAATTTGATACAAGATATAACTTGGCCAATGGTGTAGATTTAGCTACATTGACAGCTTTCTCGGTAGCAGCTCCAACAGAAGCAAAAAATATAGCGGAAGGTAAAATTAGTGAAAACAAATATCTTACTGCTGATGTATTAGCAAAAGCACAAGCATATGCAACTGCGGCAGTAAATGCTCAGTTAGCTAACATTCAGGCATTAGTTACTGCTGGAGTACAAACTCAAGTTACGGCATTAGTTACTCCACAAATAAATGCTGCCGTAGCAGCAGGACAAATCCCAGCAAATCAAGCTGCTGCTGCAATTGCAGCAGAGGTTGCTCGCCAAATGGCTTCTCCAACAGTTCAAGCAACAATTCAGACGAATGTTCAAGCTACCGTCAGAAGCCAAATTGCTGCTGTTACTTCACAAGTTGCTCCAGCATTCGGCTTAGCTGCTTTGCCTAAATATAAAGTAGCTGCTTTACAACCAGAAAAAATTGAGTCTTATGAAATTGGCTACAAAGGTTTGATAGCCAAGAAGTTATTTATAGACTCGTATTTCTATACAAGTAAATACACCAATTTCATTGGTGGAACGGCCATCCTTGTACCAAAAGCAGCAGCAGCATTAGGATTACCAATCGAATCGGGCTTAGGCAGTGGTTCAACTCGTGAGGCTTATTCTCGTGTGGCTAATTCAAAAGAAATCATCAGAGTAAACGGGTTCGCAGTTAGTGCTAATTACACTATTACAAAAGGCTATAATGTAGGATTTAACTTTGCTCAAAATAACCTAAAAGACTTTACATCAAGCCCTGAGCAATTATATGCTGGATATAACACGCCAAAAAATCGTTATAACCTTAGTTTTGGTAAACGCATGAACAGTGGAGATAAGTTTGGATTTAATATCAATTTCAGACACCAAGATTCGTTTGTATGGCAAGCAAGTTTCAACCAGCCAACCACAACTGGTACAACCTCGTTTACGAATACAACCGTACCGAAAATCACAAACTTAGATGCACAGATAAGTTATAAACTCTCATCAATGAAGTCTATCATCAAATTGGGTGGAACAAATATCGGTGGTAAACCATACATTCAAGCCTTTGGTAGTGCAGCAGTTGGCTCAATGTATTACGTTGCCATTACGTTCGATGAATTATTGAACAAATAATAATGAACAAACGATTTTATTAATTTTCATAATTTTCTTTGGTTTAAGTCAGAAAAGAGCTTCCATTTGGAGGCTCTTTTTTTGTTTGATAGAATCTTAGAATATTTATGTAAATCAATTACCTTTGTGGCGGTAAAAAATTATTCATGTCAATTAAGGAATAAAATGGTGTTTTAGATGTCAAAAAGGAAGAACGTTGAGGTTTTTGAGATAATTAAAAACTATTGACGATTGACGATTGACAGTTGACTACTTTATTATTCCTTGTTATCGCCCCAAGACAATGAAATTAATATAAACTCAGTCTCCTCTTTGGGGTAAGGAGCATTTGGAAAAATGGCAAAAATCAAAGTAGCAAATCCAGTAGTTGAGTTAGATGGCGACGAAATGACTCGTATCATTTGGCGATTTATCAAAGAAAAATTAATTCTTCCTTACCTTGATGTTGATATCAAGTACTATGACCTCGGAATCGAGTATCGTGACGAAACTAACGACCAAGTAACAATTGATTCGGCAAATGCAATCAAACAATATGGCGTTGGTATCAAGTGTGCAACTATCACACCTGATGAAGCTCGTGTAAAAGAATTTAACTTGAAACAAATGTGGAAATCACCAAATGGAACTATCCGTAATATCTTGGATGGTACTGTTTTCCGTGAGCCAATCGTTTGTCAAAATGTTCCTCGTTTGGTTTCAAACTGGACTTCTCCAATCATCGTTGGACGCCACGCTTTTGGTGACCAATATCGTGCAACCGATTTCGTTGTGAAAGGTGCAGGTAAATTAACAATGAAATTTGAAGGCGAAGACGGAACTGTACAAGAATACGAAATCTACAACTACAAAGGTGGTGGTGTAGCAATGGGTATGTACAACACCGACGAGTCAATCCGTGGGTTTGCTCACTCGTGTTTCAATGTAGCACTAAACAAAAAATGGCCTTTGTATCTTTCTACAAAAAATACAATTTTGAAGAAATACGATGGTCGTTTCAAAGATATTTTTGAAGAAATCTACCAAGCAGACTACAAAGCTAAGTTTGAAGCAGCGGGAATCGTTTACGAACACCGTTTGATTGATGACATGGTTGCTTCTGCTTTGAAATGGAATGGTTCGTTTGTTTGGGCTTGTAAAAACTACGACGGCGACGTTCAGTCTGACTCAGTAGCACAAGGTTTTGGTTCATTGGGTTTGATGACATCAGTACTCGTTACGCCAGATGGCCAAACAATGGAAGCTGAAGCTGCTCACGGAACTGTAACTCGTCACTACCGTGACCACCAAGCTGGAAAACCAACTTCAACAAACCCAATTGCCTCTATCTTTGCTTGGACTCGTGGTTTAGAGTTCCGTGGTAAATTAGATGGTAACCAAGAGTTAATTGATTTCTGCCAAGCTTTAGAGCAAGTTTGTGTTGAAACAGTTGAGTCGGGTAAAATGACAAAAGATTTAGCTGTTTGTATTCACGGAAATAAAGTGAAACACGGAGAGCATTATCTTTATACAGAAGAATTCTTAGAGGCTATCGACCAAAATTTAAAGGCGAAATTAGCTGCAAAGTAATAATAAACCCCTCTATAAAAACCCAGATGCCTCGACTGTAACGGTTGGGGCATTCTTTTTTGTGGTTTGTGGTACGAAGTTTGTTGCTTTTTTCGGGAATTCGCTTCCCCAATAGACGTAAAATGAGGTTTTTTCTGATAATTTTATTTTTGGCTTTCCAAAAATTGTCTTTTGCCCAAAACTTAGCCATTCATTGGCAAAAAAGTTTGGGTGGAAAAAATAATGAATATGCTTATGCCACTACACCCACGGCAGATGGAGGGTATGTGATAGTAGGTTCGACAAATAATAATAAAGATGGCGATGTACCGGCTTCAAAGGCCTACAGTGGGGTAGGAGGAAGCGACATTTGGGTTGTTAAGCTCAATAATTGGGGCGAAATCGAATGGTCTAAAACATTTGGTGGCACACAGGCAGATATTGCGACCGATGTTTTGGAAACAAAAGATAAAGGGATTTTACTTGTTGCTACAACAAGTTCCACAGATGGAGAAGCCACAGGAAACGGCTCTCGTGGCGGCTTAATTCTTCTAAAACTAAAAACCGATGGCTCAATAGAGTGGAGAAAAGTAATTGCCAGCGGATATAGCATTGGCGAAATTTCATTTGCAAGAGCCGATGCCAACTCTAAACCATCAATCAAACCAACTGCCGATGGCGGATATATTCTCGGAGCTACAATTAACCCTGTAAATACAACCGATTTTTGGCTATCGAAACTCAACGCAACTGGTGATATTCAGTGGACAAGAACATATGGAAGTGTCTCAAATGATTCTATGAATGAAGTCATTGCTTGTGCTGATGGCGGTTTTCTGATGGTTGGAGGAACCGAAGCTTCAAATCTTGAAATATCAGGGGCTGGAAAAGGTTTTATTGATTTTTGTATCATGAAAACAGACGCTACTGGCCGACTGTTGTGGCAAAGAGCTTTGGGTGGAACTAATTTAGACATTGCTTATTCGGCCATTGAAACAACCGATAATGCTTATATAATTGTAGGAGAAACCAATTCTACTAATGGTGATATGACGCCAAATCTTGGGCAGAAAGATGGTGTTTTAGCAAAATATTCTGCTGTTGAGGGGAGATTGCTTTGGAAAGTGCTGACTGGCGGTGATGATATTGACGGACTTTACACTATAAAAAAAGCAAGTACGGGCAAACTCTTTGCGATGGGAATGAGCAGTTCGGTTATTGGAAAAGTAAAACCTAGTGGGCCAGTAGGCGACATTTGGGTGGTAAATATCGAAAACTCAGGAGTAATAAGTAGCCACGCAATGTTCGGCGGAGCTGATACCGATATCGCTCGTGGAGCTTTTCCAATAGCAGATGGTGGATTTGTTATTGCAGGAAACTCTGACTCTGTTGATGGAGATGTGACCGAAAATAAGGGAGGAACTGATTTTTGGGCTTTAAAAATTGGAAATCAGTTACCAGTTGATATTAGAACCTATACCATAACTATTACTCCTGAACAATTTGTAAAAGTCGCTTGGGAAACTTCGACCGAGGTACAATCGAAAAATTTCATAGTTGAACGAAGTATTGATGGAAGCAAATTTACTATTTTAGGACAAGTACTTGCTGCGGCAAACTCTACAACAAAAAAATCGTATTCTTATATCGACCAAAGGCCATTCTTAGGTAAAAACTATTATCGATTGAAATTCTATGATGCTTCGGGAAAAGAGTTTATCTACAAAACGCTCACTGTAACTGTTTCAATTTTGGGTGAAGAAGTAAATCTTTCAGAGCAAAAAATCAGAATTTCACCAAATCCTGTTGTGAACGAAAGCTTTTTTGTTGAAACACTTGATAAATCTGTATCGAATATTCGATTACTAAATTTACTCGGTTTACCGATTCCAATCGAGAGTGTTGTGCTTAATAATCAAAAAACACTTATTTCTCTACCCAAAAACACCCATTCGGGTTTATATTTCCTCGTTTTTGAAATAGGAGAGACCCAATTCACCGAAAAAATAATTATCCAATAAAACGTTTTTTCTTTAATTTAGCTTTCTAATAGAAACTAATTTAAGATGAAAAAAAATATTAAGTGGGGAATTATTGGTGTTGGAAAAATTGCTGAAAAGTTTGCAACCGATTTGAAGTCAGTAAAAAACTCTCAACTGCACGCCGTTGCTTCTTCTTCCTCGCTCGAACGAGCCAAAGACTTTGCCGAACGCTACGATGCCCTCCATTTTTACGATTCATATGAGAGTATCTTCCAAACTCCCGATTTAGATGCTATTTATATTGCCACACCACATACTTCGCATGCCGAGAATACGCTTTTGTGTTTGAAGCATAAAGTGCCTGTTTTGTGCGAAAAACCATTTGCCATGAATTTAAAGCAAGTGCAAACGATGGTTGAAGCTGCCCGTGAAAACGATACTTTTTTGATGGAAGCTATGTGGACTCGCTTTATTCCAGCGATTCAGAAAACATTAGATTTAATTGCCGAAGGACGTATCGGAAAAGTTCGAAACATACAAGCTGACTTTGGTTTTAATGCTCCTTTCTTGCCTGAAAAACGATTATTGAATCCTAATTTGGGTGGTGGTGCTTTACTCGATATTGGTATTTATCCAGCTTATTTGAGCTTACTATTATTGGGTTATCCTTCAGAAATTCAAGCGATTAGTAATTTTGGAGAAACAGGAATCGACGAAACTACGAGTTTTGTGCTGGGCTATAAAAACGAATCAACCGCCAATTTGAGTTGTACGCTCAAATCACGCACACGTACTGAAGCGTTGATTTACGGCGAAAATGGTTATATCCATATCGAAGGCCGATTTATGGAAGCGAAACGAATTACACTCTACGAAACGGATAAAAAGCCTGTGAAATTTAATTTTCCACGCAAAACGTTTGGCTATAATTTCGAGATTGAAGAAGTAAATGCTTGTTTGAGAGCAGGAATGAAAGAAAGCGAAAAAATGCCACTTTCGATGAGTGTTAAGCTGATAAGTCTGTTAGATGAAATCAGACAAAAGGCAGGAATTATTTATGCTGGAATAGACTGAGGTAGTCAATGGTCAACAGACAACGGTCGATAGAAAAAACTGTCGTCCGTCGTCTATTGACTATAGTCTAAAAATCAATATTGCTCAATAGCTCCAAAGAAAAATGAGCCTTCAATAGCTGCATTTTCGTCTGAATCTGAACCGTGAATGGCATTTTCGCCCATTGATTTTGCATATTTTTTACGAATCGTTCCTTCTTCGGCATTCGCTGGATTTGTTGCACCAATCAATGCACGGAAATCTGCTACTGCGTTTTCTTTCTCCAAAATCATCGGAACGATTGGGCCAGAAGACATCATTTCGCATAATTCGCCATAAAAGGGTCTTTCTTTATGTACTTCATAGAATTTACCTGCTTGTGCTGCCGATAATTGTGTTTTTTTCATTGCCACGATTCTGAAACCTGCCGCCTCAATCATCGCCGTAATTCCACCAATGTGGTTATCTGCCACAGCATGTGGCTTAATCATGGTGAATGTTCTGTTTGTTGCCATGTGATAATATTTCGTTTAATATTTTTTACAAAATTACTTATTTTTCTTTGATTGTGAGCATTCAATGTTGTTTTGTACGAGAAGTTTCTCAACTATCTACTCCTCAAATAAAATAAGAAAAATGGTTTTGACTGAAAAAATAGTTGATAAAAACAGGTTTTACTCCCCAGGATGATACGTACGCTCGGCATTTTTCAGTACATCTTCTTTGTAGAAAAGTACCTCTTTAAATTTACCCTTGGTGTACATTTCGAGCTGGTCATTGAAATGTTTTGATGTTGGGTCACCGCTCTCGCCGCCTGCCAATAACGATTTTGCTTTGATTTTCGGGCCAAACTCAACGGCACAAATGAAGCTATTGCCACTTACACCGTAGCGTTTTTGGGTAGATGGATAATAACGGCTATTATACGAAGGTAACATTCCCCACAATGCCGAAGCAAAACCTACTGGCACGCTTGGCTGTGCATCATCGTATTTTTGCTGAATATCTGACGAAATTCTTTGGTAACGGTTGATTTCTCCCCACGGCATCTGCCATTTGCCAAATTTCTTTTTCAAGTCATTGACCACAGTCAATAATGGCGGTAAAACCTGCTCAGGTGTGGCCGATGCAGCAAATCTTTTCACATTCGCTACTTGGTCGTCTTCACCTTCGTCGATGTATAATTTTTGTAAAGTATTACTCAATTTTCCTGCCCATTCAATTGCCAAAGTGGTAGCCACCGAAGTTTCTGATGAATGATAATTCCATTTTTTTAATTCAGCAATTGGCTCGCTCAAAGCAGCATAAAGCGAATCGGTAGGTTTTACGTTCTTGTCGAAAACATTAATCAACGACGGAATCAAGACCTCAAAAGCCGCCAAATTTGTATCATAACCTGCCGCAATTACTTTATCAATTGTGTAGCTTTTTTCTTTATCCAAAACTTTCACGGCGTTTACTCCTCTAAAATTCTCTCCGTCGGGTGCCATGTATGGTGGAAAATCGGCTTTTTTCGGACTCATCGCACCCGCCGCCGAAAATGGCGTTGAATTACAATTTTGTAGCCACCCATTCGCTGGATTATAGACATGAACCGTTTCATCGACTGTATGTAAACCTTTCCATTCGGTGGCAGACGTACTTCCATCAATTACCTTTGCCCAATTGAGTTTGCGGTCACGCACAGGCACAAAGTTTCCGTGCCAATAAGCAATATTTCCTTTATTATCGGCAAAAACGGTGCTGTTTGAAGTATTCGCTCGTAAATCCATCGTTTTTTTGTAGTCTTCAAAACCTTTGGCTTTTGTTCGTTTCCAACTCTGAATCAGACTCGTCATTGAGCGATTATACGATTTTAGGCTAATCCATTGGTCGTTACGTTTCGCCATTATTGGGCCGTGATGCGTAGCATAAGTCGTAAAAATTTTGGTTTTTAGTCCATCGCCATCTTTGTAACTAATGCTTATTTTTTTCTCGGTAACTGGCTTTAATTGTTTATCATACTCATAAAAATACTTATCACCTTTTTTCGTAATTTTCTCGGCATAAACATCGGCTACATCTACATTGCACGAAGTATGCATCCAACCACAATAATCGTTAAAGCCTTGATAAACAAACATTTGTCCCCAAGTTACGGCACCGTAAGCATTCAAGCCTTCTTCGCTCGTTACTTGTACTTCGGGTCTGAAATAAAATGTTACGTGCGGATTGATATATAAAATGGCATTTCCTGAAGCCGTAATTTTAGGCGAAAAAGCAAATCCATTGGAGCCAGTTTGATTTTCGGGGTCTTTAGGTTCGGCAGTGTAAGTAACTTTATCGCCCGAATAAAAATTCTTCAATTCGGCCGTTGTAATATCTGCTGTGCTGATTGCTCCGATACTTCCATCAGTCCACAAAAGTGGATACCACGGCTTGAAGCGAGTCAGCATAGCAGGTTTTGTGTTGGGGTGCGTGTGTAGATAGAAATTGATACCATCGGCGTAGGCATTGAGTAGTTTTTTCATCCACGGCTCGGCTTTGTTATAATCGGCAATGGCATCGGTGGTATCAATCAATAGTTTTATTTGTAAATCATCGTAGAGGCTTGCTTCGCCTTTAATTTCCGACATTCTGCCCAATTTTTCGATATAATTCATTTCTACTCGCTTGAAATCGTCTTCGCATTGAGCATAGAGTAATCCAAAAACGGCATCAGCATCTGATTTACCATAAATATGCGGAATCCCCCAATTATCTCGAATGATATTTACTCGCTTGGCTTGCTGCTGAAAACGAGCAATTTCGGCAGCCGAAAATTTACTTGAAACAGTTTTTTGGGCGAATAATGAAAGTGACAGTAAAAAAAGTAAACAGAAAGATTTCATAAAAAGGCTTATGCGTTTGAGTGATGAAAAATGCTTTAACAAACATACACAAAATTGTAAATAAGATTGAAAAGTAAGTCAGGTTTTTAGCCTGTTAGATAGCCTATGTTTAAAAATAGATTTTGCACGGTTGATAGGTTAAAAACTGGTCCTACAATATTGCAAAAAAATCATTAATAAATTTATTTAATAAGCTTATTATCAATTGCTTATAGTAATGTAAAACCCATTAACAATCAATTAACAAAACGATAGCAAACCTTTTGATACCTTTCTGCATCTAAAGTATAAATTAACAATATAATTATATAAGACGATGAGAAATTTCATGATAGCCGCAATGATGGTATTCGCTACTATTCTTTCGGCAAATGCACAATATGGTGGTGTTTATGATAACTATGGTAATGGTTACGGCTATGATGATGACCGATACTACTACGATGATGAATTTGACTGGCACTGGGACATCAGAGTGCGTATCAGCAATGGTATTCAGAATGGACTCATCACTCGTAATGAAGCCAATCGTCTGTATCGTCGCTTAGAGGATGTGGAGCGTAAAGAATATGCTTACTTATCAGATGGAATATTTAACCGTTGGGAGCAGCAAGAAATCTGGGACGATGTGGCGTATCTCAACCGCCAAGTTGGTATTGAACTATATGATTTCGACCGCAGATTCTACGGATTTGATATGGCTTGGAACGACCTTCGTGGATATCCTCGTTGGTACTATCAAGGTGGATTTGATTTCTACCGTTTCGACCGCCGTGGCTTTGGTAACATTCGTTTAGGATATACGCCTCGCCCAAATTATAATGGTTGGTATAGAAACGACCGAAATCGTGTAGGTCGTGAATATTACAGCGAGCGTAGCCGTTATCGCAGCAATAATAATTCTCGTAGTTATGAAGGCGGTCGCTACGACAACCGTACATCAAGAGATTGGAATAACAATGGTCGCTCATCGAGAGATGGCTACGACAATAATCGTAATTCCCGCCCCGACTGGAATAATAACGAGCGAGGCTCAAGAAGCAACGACAACGGCCGAAGCAGTCGCCCAGATTGGAACAATAATGAGCGTGGTTCGAGAAGCGGTAGTGAAAACTCACCCGTAACTCCTACTGACCGCAGCCCACGTGACAGCGGTCGCCCAGATTGGAACAACAATGAGCGTGGTTCGAGAGGTGGAAGCGAAAACTCACCTGTAACTCCTACTGACCGCAGCCCACGTGACAACGGTAACGATTCGAGAAACAACCGCCCAAATACAGGCGAAAGTCGTTCGGATAATTACGGTCGTGGCAGTGGTGCAGAGTCGAGCCGTAGTGAGCGTAGTATGCCCAACACATCAGAAAGTAATCGTGGTCGTGGCGAACGTAGTGCAGAAAGCAACCGTACCGAACGTAGCGAAAGACCTTCAACCGACGGAGGCGGCCGTAGCGAGGGTAGAGGCAGAAGAAATTAGAGTATCTCGGAATAAAAGCAAAAAGGGTCAAGGTTGTAATATCTTGACCCTTTTTCATATAAGGCAGATAACTTTGCTGGAAAATAATCATTTTAAATTGCCACCCGCTTTAGCTGGTGGATACTATAAATTTATTTCCTTATGGCTTCAGCCAAAATACTGTGTAAGCTTCGGCTAAAGCCAAACATGACAATTTTTAATTTATCCACCAGCTAAAGCAGGTGGTAATTCAATAATTTCCAATCAAAATCATCTCGCAATCTCAATTTTATATTTCTTACCTTTCATTTTTTCTTCTCTGATGAGTTGTAGAAGTGCCTTTACTTTTGTGCGTTTCACGGCTGCAAATGATGTAAAATCTTTCACTTCGATAAGCCCCAAATCACCTTTTTCGAGTTGGCCTTTTTGTGATAAAAATCCTACAATATCAATTTTATTGAGCTTGTTTTTCTTTCCTCCACTAATATAAAGTGTTTGATATTCAGGAAGTTGCGGCAATGGATAACGTTTTGAAAGTACTAATTCTTCCAAATTTTTATCAACATAAGCTGGGCGTTCTTCATCTCTACTGAAAATCAGATAAGAAGTTCCCGAAGCGTGCATACGTGCCGTGCGACCATTACGATGCACAAATTCGTGGGCTTGAAGTGGCAAATGATAATGAATAACGTGCTTCATTTCTGGAATATCCAGCCCACGAGCAGCCAAGTCGGTCGTGACCAAATAATTTACGCTGCCGTTTCTGAATCTAATCAACGCACGTTCACGGGCATCTTGTTCCATTCCACCGTGGTAAAAAGTGGCCACAATCCCTTTTTGGTTCAGAAACTCGCTCGTTCGCTCGGCAGCATCTCGGTGATTACAGAAAATCAAAGCGGCTTCGGAATTGAGTGAGCAAACTAAATCAAATACGGTATCGAGTTTATCTTTTTCGTCCGAAATCACCAACTTCATCGTTAGTTGCTCATTTTCGGTATTTTTTTCTGGTAAAAAATCTAACACTTGGGGCGTTGTCAAACCCGTAAATTCGGGAATTTCGATGCCTGCTGTGGCCGAGACCAACACTCTTTTATTGAGATTTGGCAAGTTTCCGATAATAAAAGACATTTGGTCATGAAAACCCAAATCCAACGATTTATCGAATTCATCAAGCACTAAGGTCGTGATGCCATCCAATGCGAAAGTGTTGCGAGTAATATGGTCGGCAATTCGGCCAGGAGTGCCAATCAATAAAGCTGGTGGGGTTGATAAGTTTTGTATTTCGGTAGCCATCGGGTGTCCACCGTAGCACACATTTACCTTAAAACCCGTTGACATTTTCTTCCAAACTTGCTCAATCTGCATCGCCAATTCACGAGACGGTGCCAGTATCAAGCATTGTACTTTAGCTTGGTCAGTTTTGAGTAATTGCAAAATTGGCATCAAAAATCCTAGTGTTTTACCCGAACCCGTTGGAGCCAATAAAAGCGTATCGCTATTGCGAGCGGTGATGGCTTTTTGTGCCGAAACTTGCATCGGATTTAGTTTCTCAATGCCAAGATTGGCCAATATTTGCGAATGTTGTTGATGAATATCCATGACACAAAGGTACGGACAATAAATAGGATTTTATTGAAATATTTATGTGCTTCTACCTCACCAAATCTAATATTTCTGAGGTCCTTCCAACCTTATTTCACAAACCAGAATCTTGATTATAAAAGTCTATTATTTAGATGATTTTTCTTCGAAAATAGCCTTTTTCACTATTTCTGTTTTAGTCATTAATGCTATAACTTAGCATTTCGCTACTCATAAAACAGCATACTAACCCATCAAATGTATAGATTAAAAGATTAAAATTTATGATAAAAATCCTTTTTTTGTAGAATATTAAAATTTATAATATTAATTTTGTTCACATCCAAGTATAGCATTAAAACTATCTTGGTATATCTTAAACGTGAAAAATAAATTTTCCAGAGAAACCTGGTCAATCTAACCTAAAACTTAACTATTGTTTATGACTGCTGAAAAGCCTATGAACGAGTTTCCTGTCATGGATACAAGTGACGGTATCGTTCTGTTTCATCCAAATATTCCAGCCAAAGCTGCTTTAAACGTAAGCGAAGTTCTGAATACTCGTTGGATTGGTCAAGGGCCAAGAGTTGATGAATTTGAGCAACGTTTCGAGCAGAAATTTACCGCCCCTTGCAAAAGCCTTGCGGTTGGCTCAGGAACTGACGCCCTACATTTATCATATTTACTGGCTGGTCTCAAAGAAGGCGACGAAGTAATTGCCCCAGTATTTACGTGTACAGCTACCAACATCCCGTTTTTGTATATGGGAGTAAAAATTGTTTTTGCCGATATTGACGCCAACCTCAATATTGATGTAAAGCACGTAGCTCAACTCATTACACCAAAAACCAAAGCGATTGTTTGTGTGCATTATGGCGGTTTGCCATGTGACATGGATGAACTTTGGGAACTTGGCCGTAAGCACAATATCGCTATCATCGAAGATGCCGCTCATGCCGTTGGTGCAAAATACAAAGGCGAGTATATCGGTAGCCAAAGCGATTTTACCATGTTTTCGTTTCAAGCAATCAAGCACATTACCACCGGTGATGGCGGTATGTTGGTCGTAAAAGATAAATCTTTGGTAGAAAAAGCCAAACGTTTACGTTGGTTCGGCATTGACCGTAGCAGCAAACAAAAAGGCATTTGGGAAAACGATATTACTGAAGTTGGTTATAAATACCAAATGACCGATATTGCTGCCAGTATCGGCCTTGCAGCAATCGATGAGTTTGACGACCATTTGGCTCATCGTCAGAAACTCTATCGTCTCTACTGCGATTTATTGAAAGACATAAAAGGCATCAGAGTAATCGGAAGCGAATACACCGACCGTGAACACGCAGCATGGCTATTAACTGCCGAAGTTGACGACCGTGAAAATTTGATGAAACACCTTCGTGAACACGGCATCGAATCAGGTCAAGTACATTACAGAAACGATAAATATAGCATTTTTGGTGGCCGTACACCGGGACAATTCCCTAAGATGGATGCTATCGAAGAACGTTATTTAGTATTACCTCTTCACGCCAAAGTAACCGAAGAAGACGTGGCATACATTGCCTACGTATTACGCAAAGGATGGTGAAAATAATTAAGAATGTAGAATTAATGACAAATTTCTCTTTAATTCTACATTCTTAATCTCTCAACCGACCCATTCTACATTCTTCATTTTACATTCTTCATTTCCTCTATGGATTTTATTCATAAAAAAGTAGCATTAGACTACTCTCCTGTTTTTTCTATACTCATTCCTTCGTGGAACAACCTTGATTATTTGAAATGTGCGGTTAATAGTATCAAAAAAAATAGCCGATACAAACACCAAATCATTGTTCACGTAAACGAAGGTAACGATGGCTCGGAAGATTGGGTAATTGCTCAAGGTGATATTAGCTATACAAAAAGCTCGCAAAATTCGGGCGTTTGCTATGGTTTTAATGCCGCTTCACATTTGGCTACTGCCGAATACTTAGTTTTTATTGATGATGATATGTACTTATGTCCTGATTGGGATTTCTATTTATTTGAGGAAGTTGCCAAACAAAAAGATGATAAATGGTGTATCAGCGGAACAATGATTGAGGGATTCGACAAAGGAAATGCCTGCGTAATAGCCGATAAAAACTACGGTACTCACCCATCAGAATTTGATGAAGACAAGTTTTTGGCAGAGTATGCCACTTATCCGAAGGAAGACTGGAATGGTAGCCAATGGTATCCGATGGTTTTGCCAACTTTTGTTTACCGAGCAGTTGGTGGTTTGAGCGTTGAGTTTTTCCCAGGGATGTACAGCGACCCCGATTTTATGATAAAACTCTGGCATTATGGCGTGCGTTACTACAAAGGTTTGGGAAAAAGCCGTGTATATCACTTTGCCAGCCGAAGCACAGGCCGAGTAAAACGCAACGATGGCCGTACAGAGTTTATCTTGAAGTGGGGCATGAGTAGCAATACGTTTTTCAAAAATTATCTAAAAATCGGAACAAAGTTTTTAGGTAAACTACCCGACCCCGAAGAAAACTTTACGCTTCGCTTAAAAAAACAAATTGATAGATGGAAGGTTAAGTTTAAATCAAAACCTATTGATATTACTTAGTCCACAGCCAATAGACGACGGTCAACAGAAAAATAATCTATAATCAACAAGTTATCAGCGTTTTAATGTCGAAATATAAATCACAAATCAAGCAAGTGCCACACTCAAAGGGAGCTGCTTTGGAGTTTATTCATCGTTTTGTTGAAGAAAATGATGTGAAAGGAAAAACTGTGATTGATGTTTCGGCCGGTTCGGGCTACGTAGCTAATTTATGGCACAATGCTGGTGCCGTCGTAAAAGCTTTTGATATGTATCCCGATATTTTTAAAAGCGATTCGCTGACTTGCCAGCCCATTGATTTAAACCAAAAACTACCCATCGAAGCCAATTCGGCTGATTATGTGCTTTTGATGGAAACCATCGAACATATTCCTAATCAGACCTCACTGCTACAAGAACTTTCAAGAATACTCAAACCCAATGGTATTTTAATCGTAACCAAGCCCAACAACAGCAGCCTAAACGGTCGCCTCGGAAATTTGTGGGTAGAAGCCGAACGAAGTGATATGTTTTTATCGAACGAAGCAAGTGTAATTGGTTACGACGATAGCCACATTTATAATGGTCGAGTATATCTCTGCACCGCCCAAAGGCTACGAACACTGGCTGGTTTGGCAGGCTTAAAATTACAGAAAGTTCATGCCAATCAACTAAGCGTAAGTTCTTTGATTTCGTATCTATTTTTGGGTGTTTTTTTTCATCTTCGTTCGTTTCGCACGCTCAAGCGTATGATACGCAAAACATCAAGTACGCAAGAGAAAACAATCATACAAGAGCAGCACGAACTCAATACAAATCAGACGCTGCTTTTACATAAACATTTGTGCGTAACGTTTCAGAAAACCGAAAAGCTATAGTTTTAAAATTTGAACTTCACCATATTTCTTGACTATTCTACGCAACAATCAATGGCCTAACTTAGCAGAATAATTCTTTTCATTTCCTTTGTAATCTCTGAGAATTGACGTAATTTTTGAGCGATTTTCTCGCTAAACTTTAAAAAATTACATTTACAATCCACTTTTTATGCGTCAATTTCTGCTGTTTGCCCTCACATTTGCTTACACCTTTTGTCAAGCACAAACTACCCGCATTCCACTGATTAACTCTTCTCAACTCATCGAAGAAGGTGTAAAACTTCACGAAGAGGAAAAATTTGATGAAGCACTTGCCAAGTATGATGCGGTTTCTCGAAACGATAGTAGCTATGCTTTAGCTATTTATGAAAAAACTTTATCTTATTATTCCAAAAAAGATTACTCAAAAGCCATCGAAACAGCCAATTTTGGTTTCACACTCAAATCAGAATACGAACCACTTTTTCATTTGATGCTCGCTGCGTCGTTAGATGATTCAGGAAAAAGAGAAGAAGCACTAAAAGCGTATCAGAAAGGTATTGATAAATTTCCTAATGATTTCAGGCTTCACTACAATAAAGGTTTGGTTTACTACCGAATGTGGAAAATCAACGAAGCTATTGCGTGTGTACAGAGAGCCATTGAACTAAACTTTTTCCATGCCAATAGCCATCGGTTACTGGGCTTGATATGCTTGGAGCAAGACCAACCCTCTCGGGCCGTGTTGTCGATGCTCACGTATCTTACAATCGAACCGCAGCACTCTTTAGCGGCCGATAATATTATTAAATTAGAAAAATATCTCACCGAAGATATTGCCTATAATCCAGACTCGGTACTCATAAAAATTGACGAAGAAGCCTTTCAAACTACCGATTTAGTGCTAAAGTCTCATGCGGCTCTTAATGCCAAATTCAAACTTCAGTCAAAGTTAGACTTTAAGGTTGTAAGGCAGATTCAGGCATTTTTGGAGAAACTGGAGTATGACGAAAAAAGCCAAGATTTTTGGATGAAAAAATACGTATCTTATTATCAGAAACTCTGGAAATCAGGATACTTTGAAAACTCGGTGTATTATTGGTTTGCTTCGGTCGATGAGCGTGCCAAGAAGAAATACGAAAAAGATGATTCTGATATCAAACAATTGAAGAGTTTTGCCAGTACGTCTTTTCAAAAGATAAGTCGATATAAAAAAATGGCACTCAATGGAAAAGAAGGCCTTTATCGAGTTGGGTATCACGAAAATGATTTCATACAAAGTATTGTGAGCGACTACGACGAAGAAAAACAAATCATAAAAGGTTATGCCGAATTTTATCATCCAAACAATGCCTTAGAGAGTCGAGGTACTTACGACCAAAATGGCTCTCGCACGGGCGAATGGAAGTTTTATGATTCAAAAGGGCAGCTGGTTCAAATCACTCAATATTATCCAAAAGATAGTATCGTAAAATATCAAAACTATTTTTCTAATGGCAGTTTATCGGATGAGGGTAGCCTCAAAAATGGCGAAGATGATGGAAAATACACAGCTTACTACGTAGGTGGTGGAAAAAAATTTGAGGTTAGTTTTGAGAAAGGCAAGAAAAGTGGCAAAGCATTCGAATATTTTGAAGATGGAATTATTGATTCTGAAGCTTTCTATAAAGATGGAATGTTGAATGGGGTGCTAAAAAACTATCATCTAAATGGCCGATTGCTATCTGAACGTACAATTATTAACGACGAAGAAGATGGCATGTATAGAAGTTATCACTTAAATGGTAAACCCAACGTGGTCGGAAAAATGGCCAAAAATATGTCGGAAGGTGAGTGGCTATACTACTATGACAACGGTCAAATTTCTTCAAAAGTCTTTTTTGAAAATAATATCAAGCAAGGTGCGTTTCTTACTTTTCACCCAAATGGAGTGAAGGCTTCAGAGGGAAATTATACCAAAGGCGAACCAACAGGCATTCATAAATATTATGATGAAGATGGAAAAATCAGCTCGGAAGAAAGCTACGAAAATGGTCTTCTGAAATCTTATAAATATTTCGATAAACAAGGCAATATACTTTCAGAAAATACTCGAAAAGGAGAAGTTTTAGATTTAAAAGCGTTTTATCCGAATGGAGCGAAACGAATCGAGGGTAAGTTCAATAAAAAAGGTCGCCACGGAACGTTTATCGAATACCATGAAAGTGGCGGTAAAAAAATCGAATCCGAGTATCTCAATGGAATGTTGAATGGGGTATCAAAAGAGTATTCAGAAGTTGGAAAAATTATCACCGAAGATACTTACAAAAACGATACTCTTGATGGCTATCATATTCAGTATTACTCAAATGGTAAAGCTTCACAAGAAGGTTGGTTTGTGAAAGGTTTAGCACAAGGTACTTGGAAAAATTACCACGAAAATGGCGTAGTAAAAGACCTGATTTATTACCAAAATAACAAAGTTGATGGATTTTCGGAGCATTTTTATCCGAATGGCAAAAAAGAGAACGAATTTTATATCCAAAACGAAATCACCGAAAAAGTCATACAGTTTGATACAACGGGGAAAATCTTTCATACTATTGATGTGCCAAAAGGTAACGGAAACGTTATTATGAAAGGTATTTCGGGCAATAAACTTCGAGAGCTTACCTTCAAAAACGGCAATAAATCTGGCGAAGAGGTCTATTACTATGCCGATGGCACCAAGAATTTATCAGTCAACCATAAACACGGTGTAGAATGGGGTTTACGTACTTTCTACAACATATATGGCAATCGTGAACGAGAATACTACTATAAAAATGGTGTGATGGATAGCCTGACTCGTTTTTATTATGAAAACGGAAAACTCGAATTTGAGGGTTTTCACAAGGAAAACGAGCTTGATGGGCTATCGAAATGGTATTCGTACGATGGTAAGCTCGAAACAACTATCAATTTTAGGAATGGTCAAAGGCACGGTGAATATATTTATTTTGGTGAAGACGGAAAAACTGTGGCCTTTAAACTAATATATCGAAACGGTCAGATTATCGAATACACTTATTTAGATAAAAACAACCAATGGCTACCTCCGACAACAGTAAAAAATGGCACTTTTGACCTAAAGGCATTCTATCCGAATGGTAAGCCAAGCTACGAAGGGTCGTTTATTAAAAATCAACGCCATGGACTTTGTCGTTATTTTTATATGAATGGCAATTTAGAGGCCGAATTTAACTTTGATTTAGGTGTAAATATCGGTGAGCAAAAAGAGTATTACATTTCTGGCAAACCTCGTGTAATTTACATCGAAAAAGATGATGTAAGGAATGGTTCTTTTAAAACATTCAACGAAAACGGAACCTTGAAACTTGAAAACAATTATGTGTCAGGTCTATTACACGGAAAGGTAAAAGAATATGATAACCTCGGAAAACTAATTCGTACTCGAAACTTTTATTATGGTGATGAATTCTGATTTTTCACCACAAAGACTCATGAATAAAATACTGATTTTCAATCTTTTATTAACAAATATTTTATTTGCACAACCCAAAGTAAATGTAGATGAGCTTCGGAGCAAATATCCCAATGCAGATGTACTGACACTCACACTTTCAGAAAAAGTGAATATCGACATCGTTGATGGGAAAGTGCAGATTGTATCTGATTTTGTGCAGGATAATCTCTTCTTGACCAATAAAGTGGGGCTTATGAATATGGCCGACCAAAAAATTGGTTATTCGCCTTATTTTCAGGATATTAAAGAGATAGAGGCCGCCACCTACATTCCCGATGGAAAAGGATTCAAGAAAATAAATGTCAAAGAAATTACGACCGAAAAATCTACTTCAAAAGGTATTTTCTACGATGATTATTTAATAAAAAAGGTCACTTTTTTAGGCTTGCAGGTTGGGGCTATTTCATCATTGAAGTACCAAGAAGTAATAAAAGACCCACACATGCTCGGAAGTTTTCTTTTCGGTAACTACATTCCAATCGAGAATGCAGAGTTTTCCGTAACCTTTCCAGCCGATGTAAAAGTTTCTTATAAAACTTACGGAGATTTCTCGAAAATTGATTTTAAAGAAACTAAAAGTCGAAATAAAACTACGTTTTCGTGGAAAAGTACGCAAATAAAAGAATCGCCTTACGAACAAAAAGCCCTCAATATTCGCTATTACGTGCCGCAAGTTCAATTATTTATTGAAAACTACACGGCAGGCGGTAAAACCATCCCAGTTTTATCTGACGAAAAACAGCTCTTCGATTATTATGTTTCGTTGGTGAAAGATATTAATAAAAAGCCTGATAATCAGCTTGCTACGCTGGTCGATTCTCTTACGAGGGGAAAAGCAGAAGTCGAAAAAATAAAATCGGTTTATTATTGGGTACAAGATTTTGTCAAATACATTGCTTTTGAAGATGGCATGGGTGGTTTCATTCCACGAGAAGCCAATGATATTTTCAGAAAACGTTACGGCGACTGTAAAGATATGGCCAGTTTGATTACAACTATGCTTCGACTGGCGGGTGTAAAAGAATCTTATTTGGGCTGGATTGGTACAAGAGATATTCCGTTTCGTTATAAAGAAAATCCTTCGCTAAGCATTGATAATCACATGATTGCGGTTGCGAAAGTCAATGGCGAATGGCAGTTTCTTGATGCCACCGACGACCGCATCGACTTTGGTTTACCGACCAACCACATCCAGGGCAAAGAATGTATGATTATGCTCAACGAAAAAGAATATGCTATTTTAGAAGTTCCCGTCGTCAAGGCCGCCATTAATCAGAGAAAAGACTCGGTTTCGGTAAAACTCGAAGGCAATTTAATCAAAGGAAAAGGATTGACAACCTTAGATGGCCTCTGGAAAACCGACATCAAATATTACCTAAACAACTACTCAGAAAAGCAAAAACAAGATTATTGCGAAAACATGTTTCGTGTAGGAAATAATAAATGTAAAGTTGGGGTGGTTTCTCTGCAAAACTTAAAAGAGCGAGATAAGAAATTAGGATTTGAGTATGACTTTTCAGTGCCTGATTATATCAAAAATATAGATAATGAAATCTACGTCAATCCGCATTTTTACAAACATTTATCCGCTGCCAATCTGATAGAAAAAGGCCGAAAACTTGACCTCGTCAATGATTACCCGTGGCTGGAAGAAACAATCCTCCGCTTTGAGATTCCAGCCAGTTTTGAGGTGAGTTATTTACCCAAAAACATCAATTTCAATCATGGTAGTTTTGGATTCGCTATCAGCTATAAGCAAGAAGGCCAGACTATCATGCTTCACCAACGCACTTTTATTAATAATCTGGTACTGAAAAAAGAAGAGTTTGAAGATTGGAATAATATGATTGCCAAAATGATTTCGGCTCAAAACGAGCTGGTTGGTTTTAAGAAAAAAATATAAATAGTCCGTTTTACCTAAATTCGTCGTCTAAACTTTAATGAAAAACAACTTTCTCACACTCACACTATTGCTGTTTTGCGGGCAGCTTTTTGCTCAAGATTTACACTTTCAAAAGCAAGACTTTATCAGCACAATCAATAATAAAACCGCTGCACTAAGCACCGAAGAACAAAAAGAACAAGCAATCTTACTAAGTTCTAAGATTTACATTGAATATGCCGAAGACCCAAAAACTGGCCAAATAAGCGAATACTATGGTCTGATGCGTCGTTTTCGAATCAATGAAGCAGGAGCAATCGATAGCTACAATAAAATTGTTCTGCCGATTTCATCAAAAAGCGACTTGATAGCTCTGAAAGTTCGTAGTATTAGTCCAAAAGGCATTGTAAAAGAATTAGGAGAAGAATCTATCAAAGAAACAGAGGAGGAGGGAAGAAGCTACAAAATGATTGCCGTTGAGGGGGTTGAAGTAGGAAGTGAGGTTGAGTTTTATTATTTGGTAAAAGTGCCAATTTCGGTTTTTGGTAGCGAACAACTACACAATGCGATTCCGATTCGAGAAACTGAATTCATGATTATTTCGCCCGAATACTTAAAGTTTGAAGCCAAATTGTATAATTCAAGCAGTATCCGACAAGACACAGTTATTGATAAAAAAGCTTATATAGGCTTTAAAATACAAAATTTATTACCGCTCTATGAAGAAAAATACGCCAATAGCGAAGCAAATAAAGCCCAAATAGAATATAAATTGGCTTATAATACATCAAAGGGAAATGTAAAAGTATTTAGTTGGAAAGATGCGGGAAATACATTTTATGAATTGATGCACAAAACATCAAAGGAGTCGGCAAAAGAAATAGAAAAAGTACTGAAAAAAGAAAATATTGGGGGAGAATCAGAGGAAAAAAACATTCGAAGCATAGAAAACTACATTAAATCCAATATTTCATTAAAAGAAGATGCCAGCAATAATTTACTCCCTGATGGAATCTTAAAGTCAAAATTTGCCGATGAAGGCTCCATTACGAGGCTATATGTACAGTTTTTTGATGCTGCCAATGTCAATTACGAGCTAATTGTTGGAGTCAATCGATTTAAAAAGCGATTCGATAAATCTTTTGAAACATGGAATTTCTTGGACAAATATTACTTTTATTTTCCAAACTCCAAAAAATACCTCGACCCTAACAATCCATTGGCTCGCTATGGGCAAATCAGCCTGCCAATGGAAGGTACGGATGCACTTTTTATAAGCAATATCACGATTGGCGATATGAAAACCGCTTTGGCTAAAGTTAAGGCAATTCCGTTTTCAACTTCCGACATAAATTATGATAATATCAATGCCGAAATTAGTTTTCCGAAGAATTTGGATGATGTAAACATCAAAATGAAGCGAACTTTTGCGGGGCATCAAGCCAGCGACATGAAGGGCTATTTTATGCTATCAAACGACGAGCAAAGAAGTAAGATTTTAGAAAATATATTGAAAGCAACGCTCAAGGAAGATGCTGTTTTCACTAATTCTGTTGCTCAGAACTATAACTTAAATTCGGCAGAAGCTGACAAAGAATTTATCATCACAACCGATATTTCAACCAAAAGTATGATTGAAAAAGCAGGAAATAAATACTTTTTCAAACTGGGCGATATTATCGGGCCACAGGCAGAGTTATACAACGAACGCCCACGCAAACAGCCAATTGATATCAGTAATGCTCACTCGTATTTGAGGAAGATAAAAATAAATCTTCCAGAAAACTATAAAATTCGTGGTTTGGAAGGTATCAAACGAGATGTTTCTTTTGAATATAATGGTAAAAAAGCAATGGGGTTCGTAGCTGATTACCAGTTGGATGGGCAAGTACTCAATGTAACGATTGAAGAATATTATAACGAAGTTTTATTGCCAGTTAGCGTTTACGATAATTTTCAAAAAGTAATCAATGCCGCCGCAGATTTCAATAAACTAACACTTGTTTTTGAGTAGATATTTCAGAAAAAAGCCTTGGTAAGTCTAAAAATTCAGAATTACCAAGGCTGAAAATATTGAAAGATGTAATTATAAAAACTGCACAACAGTCTCCAAACTAACTCCTCTCGAACCTTTTATCAATACATAAACGTCTTTTAATTGCTTATCAATCAGCCAGTTATGTAGCGAGAATTTATCGGAAAAATAAAAAGCATTCGGTAAAAACTCAAGTGCATTTGTCATTAATTCGCCGAATAAAACTACCAAATCAAAATCTCCTTTGGCTACTAATTCGCCAATCAAGCGGTGTTCGGCTGGGCCTTCTTCTCCCAGTTCAAACATATCGCCCAAAATCACGACTTTCTTTTTATCGGTTTTCAGATTGATAAAATTCTGAATTGAAGCCGACATTGACGATGGATTAGCATTATAGGCATCGAGCAAAATGCTATTTGTACCTTTCTCAACAATCTGCGAGCGATTATTGTCAGGATTGTATTCTGAAACCGCTTCATTGGCTAACTCAGCCGACACACCAAAGTATTTCCCGATGGCTAAAGCTGCCGCAATATTTTCAAAGTTATATGAGCCTGGAAGATGCGTTTCGTATTGAGTACCATTTGCGGAGAATGTAACCACTGGCGAATCTTGCAGCATAACAATCTCATCATCAGCTAAATAGTCGATTCTCTCTTTGAATTTCCGCTGAGCGGCCATTTCGAGCAATGCCGTACTTTTAGCACTTACGAAAACTGTTCCACCTGATTTTGCTAAAAAGTCATACAATTCTCCTTTGCCTTTTTTCACCCCTTCAACACCACCAAAACCTTCTAAGTGAGCTTTTCCGACATTCGTAATGAAACCGTGCGTTGGTTCACAAATATTAGATAAATCTCTGATTTCGCCTTGGTGATTTGCTCCCATTTCGATTACCGCAATTTCGTAGCTTTCGTCAATTCCGAGCAATGTAAGCGGCACACCAATATGATTATTTAGATTTCCTTTTGTATAGTAAGTCTTGAATTTCTTTGATAAAACCGCCGCAACTAATTCTTTTGAAGTAGTTTTTCCGTTTGAGCCAGTCATGCCCACAAACGGAATACTGAGCTGTTGACGGTGGTAATTAGCCAATTTCTGAAGCGTATAAAGTACATCACCAACCAAAATGCAACGTTCGTCGGTAGCATATTCGGCCTCGTCAATCACTACGTATTTTGCACCTTTATTGAGTGCTTCATGAGCAAACGAGTTAGCATTGAATTTATCGCCTTTCAGAGCAAAAAACATTACTCCTTCGTTGATTTTTCGGGTATCGGTCGAAATCCCGTTGCTGGCTTTAAATTTTTGATATAATTCGGCAATAGACATGGTTTTCTACAATAAATATCGAAGTTTTTTACAAAGATAAACTAAAAGCAATTTACCTTATCAGATTTGCTCTCTATTCAACCATTTTTCGTGGTAAGAAGCTTTAAAACTCGACATTTTCTCCATTAATTCTTCAATATTATCGGCCACAATTACCAATGCACGATTTTCGGCTTTCAAGAAACCTTCTTCAACCATTACATCTAATTGCTTTAGTAGGTGGTCATAAAAACCATTGACATTAAGCAAACCCACTGGCTTTTGGTGAAGTCCCA
>NZ_JBMLRC010000119.1:8684-13011 GCF_049241225.1 Emticicia sp. | reverse complement strand
TGAAATTGTGCCAAAAAGCCCCTCCCCGACCCTCCCCGATAGGGAGGGAGAAAAATCAACGCAAAATTCTCCAACAATAAATAGTATTTTAGAAGCTCAAATTTCTGATGTAACACCTACACATAACAGCCCGATAAACCCTGCATTTCAAGTTTTTGATATGGAAGTTGTCAATCAGCTCAAAGAAATGGTAGGCGAAGAAATGTTGATTTCAGTTTTTGAGGATTTTGAACGAGAGGCCGAAGAGCAAATTCAAAATGCAAAAAATGCGTATCCCGATGATGTAAAAACTATTCAGCGAGAACTACACACCCTCAAAGGAAATTCAGGTACAATCGGGCTTGCTCGCATCCACGATATTACCGAAATCATTGAAGTTCCTTCAAAAACTGGAGATTTAACCCATTTTCAAGAAAATTTGGTGTTTTTGGAGGAAGAGTTTAAGATTTTTAGGGAGAAGTATAAAACCATTTTAACTCATATTGGTTAAAATGTTGCTATAAAAAAAGCTAAGGAAGTGGCGGGACGCTATCAATAACCACATTCTAACACTTCTATAATGAAAAACATCATTCTACTGTTGTTAATCAGTACCTCAACTTATGCTCAGCTAAAAAGCATAAGAGGTAAGGTTATTGACGATAAAACCAAAGAGTCATTGCCCTACGTCAACCTTTTCATTGGTAATACCACCAAAGGAACTTCCACCAACGACGCGGGGGAGTTTACGTTCTCAAATTTGCCAGTCGGAAGCTATAATGTTGTGGCATCAATGGTCGGATATTTATCCAAATCCACGCCAATTGTTGTAAAAGAAGAAAATTCGGTCGTTGAAATTGTCATTTCTTTGCAACACAACGAACAGATTTTAGACGAAGTGAGTGTAAAATCTTCTAAGGATAAAGTATGGGACGCCCGCCTAAAGAGGTTTAAAAACATCTTTCTGGGTATTAGCGAAAATGCAAAATACTGCAAAATCCTCAACCCCTATGTGATAGATTTTGAAGAAAAAGATGATAAACTTTTTGCCAAATCTTCACAACCAATTTTGATTGAAAACCTTGCTTTAGGCTATAAACTCACCTTTGTAATGAAAGCGTTTGAGGTATCAAAAACCGACTTCTTGATTGCAGGCGATACTTTTTTTGAAGAAATGCTCGCTTCGTCAAAAGAGCAGGTTACTTGGAGAGCAAAGCGATTGGATGCTTATCAAGGGTCAATTAATCATTTTTTACAGTCTTTGGCACGTCGAACAAGTACGCAAGATGGATTCAATGTTTATGCGTATTTACCCAATTCAAACGCAAAAAGTACCAATAGCTTTGTCGATAATCTGGTTACACTCAAAACGGTCGAAAAGGTAAATCCCGATAGTCTTATTTCTCAAAAGGGGTCAATGACCAATTTGGATTTAACAAAAAACATTGAGATTCATTATACCCAAAAAAACGAATTTAGAGGTCCATACATCGATATCAATTACCAGATTTCAAAGTTTGAATCGAAAAAAAATATTGTCAGATACAATCAATATGGGCTTTTTGAAAACCCTCTTGATGTTTTTGTGATTGGTTCGTTTAGTAACCACCGTGTAGCAGACTTGCTGCCGATTGATTTCCAACCAAAAATAGAAGAACTGATTGCTAAAACAGCCGTCACGCTCGATGAAAAAAATTACACTCATCTGCAAGAAAACATTGTTTTTCATACCAACAAATCAAACTATTATTTGGGCGAAACCATCTGGTTTAAAACCTACCTGACCTATACAAAGCCAGCCTATCAGGATGCGATTAGTAGAGTTGTTTACGTTGATTTAATTGACGATGAACAAAAAATTATAGAAAGCAAGGTTTTAAAAATCAAAAATGGAGTTTCAAATGGCGATTTTCTACTCAAAACTCAATTCAAAAATGGCAGGTATTTTCTGCGGGCATACACCAACTGGCAACGAAACTTTGGCGACTCCACCCAGACCGTACATGAGATTACTGTCTTATCGAAAAATCAAGTAATTGATTCACCAATAACCGATTATAAAGAAGTTAGCCAAAATATATCGCTCAACAAAGATAAATTCAATAGCACAGAAAACGTAGAAATAACTCTCGAAGGCATTCCCAACCATTCGTACTCGATTTCGGTTACGAACGAAAATGCAGTAAAAATATACCAGCCAATCGTACAAAAAGAGTTTTCTAAACAAAAGATTAGTCTTGAAAGCATCGATTATAATTCTGAAACTGGAAGAACCTTTTTTGGAAAAACCAAAGACTCCAACGGAAAGCCCATTTCGGCAGATTTGATGATGATGCGAAAAGATACTTTCTTGATGGATAATTTTCAATCTGACAAAGAAGGGAATTTTAAAGTCGAAAACATCAACGGAAAAGATACTTTAGTGATTGATATTTTGGCCAATGGTAAGAAAGGAAAACCTATCTCTAATATTCTGCTGGAAGAGCCTCCTAAGCCCCAATTTTACCAACCAAAAGTTTATAATACTTTTAAAATAATTGATAAACAGCCGACTAATAGTTCGCCATCGGTAAATTATGATTTTGATTTCGACATCAAAAACTCCATTCTTTTGCAGGAAGTTAATGTAAAAGCCAAGAAACCCGATACCACAATGCTACTCCGATTTCATAAAGTGTTTGGCAAGCCTTCTTATGAATTTACCGATAAAAAGTACAATTTTAATGGCAAGTTAAACTTTATACAGACCATTCAAGGGAGGGTTCCAGGGTTGATTATGAAGTTTGATGCCGCAACTGGCATCGTGGGTATAGGTTGGTCTCGTGGGGGGCCACCACCCGAAATTTGGGTCGATGGCATTCGAGTAAACAATATAAATGAAGTAACTGCCACTGCCGATATGATTGCCCGAATTGATGTTCATCGCCAGAATAGAAGTATTATTGCACCCAATGGCATTATTGCCATTTATACCAAAAATTTCATGGCTGGGAGTGATTTATCGCTTGTCAATACGCCACCCGCCGAAGGCATCAAGCGTTTTAAAATGGCAGGTTTTTCTACTCCCAAAAAGTTTTATCTGCCCGAGAACGAGCTTGATGACACCAAACTTTTTCAGCTAAAAAATCGCTCAACGATTTATTGGAATCCCGATATTTTTACCAACAATGAAGGAAAAGCAAAAGTAAGTTTTCAAGCCATCGGAAACCCAGGTAAGTATAGAGTTGAAATAGTTGGATATGACGAAAATGGCAAGGTTACGAAATCCCAAAAGACTTTTACCATTGACTAAGAGCCAATCTCATTCATTATCAATGAGTTATGAGTCCAAAGCATACGCTAAGTTAGTCCGATATTTTTCATCGTCAATATCATGCTGAAAGTATCCATGCGACGTCCGCTGAAATCGTCGAAAACAGATTCCTTCGGAATGACAGCGACCGAGTGTCATATTTTGGTTTTCAATAGATTAGTCCGCAAATTCTTCGAGGCTCTATCATACACTACAACCAACAGTTGTTTCCAACAATTGTGGTCGGTTTTTCTTTAAAAATTCAAGTGCATACTGCTGCATTTCATTATTTCTTAGATAGCTCATTAACTGATTTTTTCCGATTGAATCTATATTTGAAACGTACTTTCGACATTTTTCTGAACCACAACCGCAGGTCATTTTCCAGTATTTTGTGTAAAAATTGGGAATAACCGTCAACGAATAATCAAAGGTAATTTCTTCGCCAACTTCAATATCCTTGATGGCAATCAGTTCATTTTTACCGACAATCGTACAATTTGGGTCGCAAGAATGATTGACCGCCACAGAAGTTTCGTCAAGAATCATGTAAGACCATTTTTCAATTTGAAGCGGATTATCAACTGGCACTTTGCGAAGTAAAATCAATGCAATACATTTTAAAAGCGAGATTTCTTGACCCGTCATGAAATGTACACTTTCATTTTTTTTGATTGCTCTACGGGCAAACATCCCATTTCCTTGAATGTCTGATTTCTTGACAAAAATTTTTGATTCTGGTTCCATTTGATTATAAGCTTTTTAGACAATGTATTTCAGGATAAGACAATTGACTTGAAGTGTGACCACGTTCGGGGTCGAACAAAACCACAATAAGGTAAACTTTTTTTCGCCGTGTACTTCATCTACTTTATGCTACCTCCGACATGAGAGAGGTACCCTTAGTCAAATCTGAGTAAATTACAGTAGCTTCTTTCAAGAATGTAGGACGGTTTGGCCATACGGGTTGGCTGGTGTCGTGAGCAAGTGTTTTTCCCAAAACTACGCCACAACCCCGAGAAGGCAAATCATCAGAATTGAAGTTTTCTGCCAAGT
>NZ_JBMLRC010000119.1:5420-8584 GCF_049241225.1 Emticicia sp. | reverse complement strand
ACTACGCCACAACCCCGAGAAGGCAAATCATCAGAATTGAAGTTTTCTGCCAAGTCCAACACGGTGTTTACTGTTAATAAATGGAAGCTAAGAGCTTGGTCTCTGATTTCACGGCTAACAACTTTCGAAACATATTCACTCAATGAAAGTTCTGGATAATTGATAAATGAGGAAACCCTCGATACCCCGATTAACCACTCAAAATTATCTTTTTGAATTTGCTCACAAAATATTTTGGTCATGTTACGACCAACCCGAAGATGGGCATAATCAGGGTGCGAAAAAGTATCTAACCCATAAATGGCGTTTCCTGTGCGAGCATCTTCAATGAAAGTATCGATATCGGCAATTTGTTCTTGCGTGTGTGACTTGCTGTATTTCTCAAACGGCACAACTCTCGATGTCAGACCACCCACCAGAACATCATCTACAAAACAGAGAATTTGTCCTTCTGGATAAAGCTCCGACAACAACAAAATTTCTTCTTCGGTTACACAAGCTCCACCCATATCAGCATAACAAAGTTGCATCAACGATTTGAGAGCAGAATAATATTCGGGTCTATAATTCGTGAATCTTACTACTGATTTTGAAGTTTCCATCTTATTGCGATTACATTTTACTTTGAATGATAATTTTGAATAAATTACTCACCAACGTTACACAAAGGTGCTTTTGTTGATTTGATGATTCAAAGTAATAGCATGAAACTCAAATATTTTTTTCGACTTTACGAAGTGCTAGAAATACTCCACGAAGTGTTGTTTTGAAAACATAAATCGAAACAAAAACATGACTAATCTCGAATTTTGGAATAAAAATGCCCATTGTGGCTAAATATATTGGAGACCGATGTTGGAGAGAATGTTGATTTCAAAAAAAATGAGTTCCGTAGAAACGACCAATATGACTAAACAGGTCATTCCTTCGGAACTCAAAACTTTGATATTTGCTCAGCCTCGTCTGTCGCCAATATTGATAATTATAGATAAAAGAGTTAGAACGAATGATACGTCCTAACTCTTACAATTACCCCCTCTCTTACCTTACTCAGCCTAAAGATTTTAATATACTGGTGTAGCGTATCTGGTGGCTTCATACATATTCAGCAAGCCATGCCCTACTCTACTATCACGATTTTGTGGGTGTGTTGAGTAATGAATGATATGACGCATGATTTGGTCATCGGTTAAAGTTGGGTACCTCGACCATACCGACAGCACCATTGCCGACATCATGGCAGTTGCCGAAGACGAACCTCCGAACTGAGTTGGAACATCGCTACTGGCTTTTTGCAATGCCAGCATATTAGTTGCGGCGTGCGTAAATTTCTCGTTGACAACACCAAAATCTACATCTGGATGGTGAAAACATTCCGTACAGTTTCTGATATTTCGGTATTGATTTAGCGGAATTCCATTCGAATTAAAATCAGTCTGACGAGTAACGCCTGTCACCGCCCAAACATCTTCGTTCATGTTGGCAGGAAAAATAATTATATTTTTAAGTGGGTGATTATAGCTGTACCTATTGAGTGTTCCTGCCGCACAGAAAATAATTTTATTTCTATTTTTGGCAAACTTCACGCCATCAATAATCGTGTTTATATCAACCGTATAAGAGTCTGGCGTAAAAATAGATTGCACTACAACTGTTCCCATCGACATACTAATTATATCCACATTCAAAGAGCCTAAACCCGAAAAAGCATTGGCTACCCCTCTATATTCTTGATGCTCGGAAAGCACAACATCAAACGCTCCTTTTACCGAAACAAGATTGGCTTTGAAGGCCACACCGATTAGTTTGTTATCATAAGCGGGAGATGTACCGATTGATGCCGAACACGTACCATGCCCACAGTCATCTTCGGGCGATAGTACTCCTCCACGGCCATCAGGAATTGAGCAAAAAGAATATACTTGTCGGCCAGCCGACTCTGAACCAGAAGCAAAGTTTTGATTCATGATTGGCTGAGCCGATGAAAGACCCGTATCGATGTAGCCAATTGTAAATCTTTTACCAGAAGCAGCTCTACCAGTGGCTCCCGTATTCCAGGCAGACATAACCTCGTGGTCGTATAACTGCCAAGATACTCTCTGTCTGAAACGCTCATAATAGTCATACCCGAGCTGCTGACCTGTAACACCCCAGTAGCGTCCGCAACCAAAATTATTGGGTATCAGTCGGCCTTGTTTTGGTTTACCATCGTCTTTCAGGTAATTTTCGGGAATATATGCCACTTCCATGTACCTTACCAAACCCGATTTTCTTAGAGCTTGAATGGTTTCGAGTTCGGTTACGGTTAAATCAAAATTGGGCATTTCTTTGCTTTCAGCAATCACAAGGTCTTCGGGGTTCTTGAGTTTCTTATTTGATTTTGATTCAATTTCAAAAACTAATTTTAGTACCGCCGCTCGAATCTCTAAAAACTCCTTCGATTTGCTTTGGTTTAAATCCCACGCATATTCGTCTTTCTGGTTTTGTGGGCCATAGCCAACCATAAGAATATCTTTATCTTGTGCGTGCTTTAGCCCAGCGTAAAGCATCTCATCATCAGCAAGTTTCCAGTTAAAACGATTTTTATTTTTGATAGCCAACTGGTCCATGCGAATATTTAATTCATCTTCCGAAAGATACTCTTTTTTCACAGCATCTTTTGCTTGAATTTCTATCGAATCTACCATCAAATCAGACTCCCGACAAGCCGCAGTTATTAGTAGTAAAGAGAATAAAAAGATATAATTTTTCATGATTATTAAGTTTTTTTAGGTTAATACGCTAATCTTTTATTGGGCAATAATAACTTCTTGTTTGTTCATTTCGGCACCAATCATGGTTAGTAGTCCGCCTGAGCCATTGGTAACTTTTCCGCCAACCTCAGCACTAAAGGCTCTTCTCGTACGGCCATTAATCGAGGTTATTTGCTTGGAGCCACCTTTGGCAGAATGAATGACGATGTCAATTTTATTATCTGATTTATTGACCAAATAAATGGTGATGTCTTTGAGTGGGGCTTTCGATGCCGATGCTGTCGGAGCCGAACTACTGCTCGAACTGGCCGATGCTGCACTTTGCTTTGCAATGAGCGAATTGATGTAATCTTCGTACTCTTTCTGTCCGTCAATTTTTTTAGCGGCTCTCACGTAATATTTTTTACAATG
>NZ_JBMLRC010000119.1:0-5320 GCF_049241225.1 Emticicia sp. | reverse complement strand
CGTTGGCGGCCATTGATGAGCGGCAACCAAGGTTCTTTGATGCCCACACTGGTTCGGAAAGCCATCGAAGCAACTTTCACATCCTCAGTCGTTCCGAAAACCATCGGAGCAATTTTTTTCGCCTCATCGGTCTCAAACGCATACTGGCTGCTGATGCTCAGCTTGAGGGTTTTCTCATCAAAATCAACCAAAAACTTCTTCATCGGAATGGCTTTATTGACATTTTCAATATAACCCAGCATCACATCTTTTGCCAAATAAACACCCCCAAATCCGTGGCGGTCTTTGGTAAAAGGCTTAGAGTCGAGTAGCGTTGAAGCCGCATCTTCTTCGGCGGCTTTTATTTCTTTTTCGCCTACTTTGCTACCACCGTTTGCGAGATTGAGATTTACTTGATTAAGCTTTTCTTTTGCTTTATCCAAAAATTTCTGAGCCATCAAGGCCGAAATTGGTGCAAAAGTTAGTATCGAAAAGAATATTAAATTTTTAAAAATCTTTTTCATTAGCTTGCTTGCTGAGCGATTGTTGTTTGAAACTTCTTCCATTTTCTTCTTGAAAACTCAACTACTCGTTTGTCGGGTAAAACAAATGTATTTTCGTGCAGACGAGCGTAATCTGTGTTCAGAATCGTTGATTTATTGACTCGAACAAAGTTTTTAAAATCTGTCACTTTGGCCTCAATTTTCTTCAAGGTTGTGGCCACGATTATTTTTTGCCCTGTATTCATGGTTATGATGGTATAATTTTCATCGGCATCCATGTTGATAATATTTCTGGTTGGTAATTTCTTGCGTCCACCTACGTGTACGAGCGTATTTTCTATTGTTAAATTAGCTTCCATGATTGAATTGATTAGTTCGTGTAAGTAATCAGAATTTTGTATGGTTTAGAGATTAGCTGTGAGCCGTTTGAGCTACTTCTGGTTATATAGAAAGAACCTGCATCATAAGCACTGAAAAAAGTCATACCTGGGTCGGGGTGATTGCTCGGCACGTAAATATCGCTTGATACTCCACCCGCAATTATTACTTGAAAACCAATGATTTTAGAAGCCGTTAGGCCATGTACAACCGTTGTTGTAAGCCCCGATGCGGCGGTTGTTCCGGTTAGCATCATTGTTTTCATCGCAGGAAAAGCCGCAGTCGAACCGCCAAATTTTGAGAAACCATTTACTGTAAAATTCCCATTTCCTTGTACCGACATCAAAGGTGTTTCGACCTGATTATTATTTAAATCAACACGATTCCAAGAAAGGGTTGAGTTTGCCGCAGTAGAGCTTCCAACAAATTTTTGATTGATACTTGCTGATGGATTCAGAGAGGTAAATCTCATTTGGTTAGTAGAAGCTCCTGCAAGTAATTCTAAACTGGTAGCAAGGGTACTTTGATTTTGAATTTGTAAAAACCTGTTGCTTGCAATATTACCTACAATCACATTTCCTTCACTAAACTGTATATCATTGGGGGTATAATACCCTGTGGTTTGCCACTGACTAACACTTGCCGCAGGGAAATTCACCCAAGTAGTACCATTATAGTAAGCATATTGATTGAGTGCATTGTCATAAACCAATGTTCCAGTAGTTGGTGTCGGAAAGGCAGTGCTGATAGCCACTTGGTCAGCAAATTTTGGTACGCTTATACTTTTGCTATCAACCGAAAATGATTGCGAAAAACCTAAAAAAGCAAAAGCTACAAAAACGAATGATAATAGTATTTTTTTCATGGTAATGTTATTTTTTTTGATGAAACAAAGCTACATCACAGCTTTTTTTTATTTTTGTTCACTTCACGAAAGACCATTCTACACACACGAACTGTTGTTTTGATTCCACAAACCATTTTGGTGATTTTCCATAAAAAAACCTCTCAAACGTCGCTTGGCTTTCGAGAGGTTTTTTATTTCAACAAAATAGAAATATCAAGGAACGTACGTAATCATAATTCTGTAAGTAGAAACCAAACCATTCGCATTGTTTATATTATTTCCATTGGTTTGATGTCTGAGAATATAAACATTTGTTGCGTCGGTAAAGGTCGTAAACTGATACCCACTTATGGCTCCTTGGGCTGAGGTTCGGTTATCTACGAAGTCTTTATCCACAATAAAGTTATTCAAACCACTCACCAAAACTTTCACTTCCACAATTTTGGATGCATTAAGGCCGTGCGGAACCGTAGTTGTATAAACCGTAGCACCAGCGGCAATATTTCCCGTTAATAAAATGGTTTTCATAGCAGGCGAAGACCGTGTAACACCGGCAGTGGTAGTAGTAGGGTCTGACCCTAATTTAGTAAATCCGTTCACGGTCAAATCTCCCTCTCCATCCAAAGTCATCATGGTAGTCTGAACGGTTGGAGTAGAATTATCTAAGTACGACCATGACATCAACGCACTACCCGGAACAGCCGAGTTGGTAACACTCTGCATCATACCTAAAGTACCAGCCGTTGTACCATATCGGATAACGGGGCTGAGCGACCGAATGTAAATATCTGGCGACGCCATACTTGAAGAACTTGATTGAATCTCAAGTCCATTTCCTGTAGTAGTGGTACTGCCAACCGTTACTTTTCCTCTTAAACTACTTGTCCCTAATGTGGTACCATTCCCGTTGATAGTTGCATTACCTGTGGTAGTTAAAGCTCCCGTGACGTCGAACGAATTGTTTGCCCATTGAAACATGGTTGTACCTACACTCGGAACAGCATTATCGTACCAACGCCATCTAATACTTGAGTTGCCCAGTATAGTATTCGGTGTTACTTCTTGTAAAATCGAAAAATTGGTTGTTGAAGAGTTTGAGTAGCGTGTATGAACAACCGAATTATCTGGCCCTTTGATATTAAGCATTGGGTTATGGACACCGTAGGTAGATGAACCATCGTAACGCAAATCTAATTGAGAAATAGGCGTGTTATTATTGATACCAATCTTGCCTTCTTCGTTGATGGTCATGCGAACCTGCGGCCCTAAAGTACTACTCGCAGGAGTGGTAGAAAACTCTAACTGCCCAGGAGAGTTTGTACTACTAAAAATACCTCTTGCCACTGCTCGAATTGATGCACCAAGTGACCAGTTTGATGTACCAGCACTTGTTGAGCCAGAAAATGCAATGATACCCAACTCACCAGGTGTAACAGGTTGAGGATTAGCGGTTGTTCCGCCAAATTTAACAAAACTCTGATAGGGAGTATTGTTATTTAATCGTTCAATCGAGAATACCGCTTGGTCATTCCCACCACCATTTTGCCTGACAACCAACGGATAAAAAGGTGTTGAGGTTCCTATTCCAACATTGCCTTGCCCACCAGCCCCGTAATGGATATTGTTGCCCAAGGTTGTCCATTGGCTACTGCCGCCGCCGAGCGAGCTGGTTGGTAAGATGGTTACGCTTTGCGAAAAGCCTATTATGGTACTATTTAATAAGACGAGAGATAATACTATTTTTTTCATGGGAATTTTTGTTTTTGATGCAATAAATTTACCCCACAGCTTTTCTTCATTTTTATCCACTTCACGAAAGGCTATTCTATACACACGAACTGCGGTTTTGATTCTATAAATCATTTGCAATTGCTCATAAAAAAACCTCTCAAAAGTCGCTTGGCTTTCGAGAGGTTTAACTTACTGTTACTTGGATGTACAGTTTATATCAGCGTCTATATTGGTGTACTCAGAGCTGGTAGTTTTCTACTACGTATTAAGGTATATAGGTAACTAAAACCTTAAAAGTAACACTTAACCCAGCTGACGGTGTGATACTATTACTTGCAGTACCTGATGTATTTCGAACTAACTTAATATTGCTGGCATCAAAGTAGGCTGTATATTGATAACCTGCAAGAGATGAGTTGTCTCCAACCGTAATATTACCCAATCCTGTTACCAGAACGTCCATTGAGATAATTTTCGAAAAAGTTAGTCCATGAGCAATATCATAACTCGCAGCGGGCCAACCTCCGTTAGCGGTAGTCATTGTGCCAGTAAAATATTTTGTTTTTATAGCAGGTACATCAGCCCCGAAACCGCCTAATTTTGTAAATCCTGCCACTGTCATATCTCCTTCGCCATCTAAGGTCATCATTGTTGTTTGAGTTGGCGTAGCAGCATTATCTAAATGCACAAAAGACATTGACGCACTGGCTGGCGTTGCCGAGTTAATAACTGATTGCTGCATTCCAAAATTACCAGTTGTATTACCATATCTGATAATATTATTAGGCGATTTGATGTAAATATCAGGGCTTGCAGTAGTTGTTGTACTTGATTGAATCTCCAAGCCATTACCTCCAGTTGAAGTTGTTCCGATGGTGGTTTTGCCTCTCAAAGCACTTGCTTGAGTAACAGTACTTGTACCATTAATTGTTGCATTTCCTGTGGTAGTCAATCCACCAGTAACATTGAATGTATTGGCCGAATAACCAAATAAATGGGTAATTCCTTGCGGATTGGCATTATCATAATATCGCCAGTTGATACTTGTTCCGCTTGTATTTAAACCTGTCGTAGATTCTTGCATAATGGCATGATTACCCTGCGGCTGCCCATAACGAATAAACGTATTGGCATTACCGATTGAGTTAATCAGCGGAGCAGTTGCCGAAGTTACACCATTAGAAGTAAATCTATTAGCCTCAATACCGTTAGGTATCCCCGAAATTAATTCTACTCGTCCAGTTGTTTGGTTAAGCAGCCAAAGGTTAGAAGATGAACTCGAAGATGCTGGAAAATTAGTCCAAGCACTACCATTATAATAAGCATATTGATTAAGCGAGTTATCGTAAACCAACATACCAGTAGTTGGTGAAGGATTCGCTGTGTTTATAGCTGCCTGATTGGCATAACGTGGAACAGAAAGACTTTTATTATCAACCGAAAATGATTGAGAAAAGGCTGAAAACGCACAAGCGGCTAAGAGAAATGATAGTAGTATTTTTTTCATTTTAGTTAGATTTAAACTATTACTTTATGACTAATTTATTTTACTTCAACTTCAGCACCCGCTGCTTCGATGGCAGTTTTAATAGAGGCTGCTTCATCTTTCGAAACTCCCGTTTTTAATGTAATCACAATCGGAGTACCTTGGCTGAGTTGTTTCATGGTTGCACCAAAATTCAACCCAAACATTGATGATAAAACTTTAGCTACTGATTGCTTTGCATTAGGCTGGCTGGCAGTAACGAAAAAAAGCGTTGGTTGTTCTTTCTGAAAAGTACTCTGAGCAATAA
This sequence comes from Emticicia sp., assembly GCF_049241225.1. Classification (NCBI taxonomy): domain Bacteria; kingdom Pseudomonadati; phylum Bacteroidota; class Cytophagia; order Cytophagales; family Leadbetterellaceae; genus Emticicia; species Emticicia sp. The sequence goes on along the minus strand of NZ_JBMLRC010000119.1, from coordinate 89 downwards.
CATTATGATTGGTAGCAGTAAGACCGATGAGAGCAATAGCAATGACAAAAAATATTTTTTTCATGATAATAAAGTTTAAAGACGTTTTT
>NZ_JBMLRC010000118.1:9408-12036 GCF_049241225.1 Emticicia sp. | reverse complement strand
GTTTTTTTTACCTTCTTTTTTGTAATATTGAGACATTTGCGGACGTTTTTACAGAAATCTAAATAACAAATATATGAAGAGAATAATTACAGGTTTCGCTATCTCAACTCTATTAACTTTTAACTTAGTAGCACAGGAATCACCTAAATCCAAAGTGGTTTTCTTTAGAACTTTTAATTTTTTTGGAGGTGCGATTGGCTTTAATGTATTTTCGGATACAACAAAGGTGATGAGATTCAAACCACAAACTTTCAAAATAGTAGATGTAGAGCCAAAACCTATTCGACTTTGGGCGGAAACGGAGGTAAAAAGGCATGTTGATATTGATTTCAAGTCAAATCACATATATTTTGTTAGAGGAAAAGTTGGTATGGGACTATTTGTTGGTCGACCACAATTTGAAACTCTAACTGTAGATGAATTCAGAGATTTAGTATCAAAGAAAAAATACTTACAAAAACAACTGAAGAACGCTGGTTATAACAATGTTGACGATTTAGTAAAACCCTTTGAAACATTGAAATTTACAAGTCTATAAATCTATTTTCAATAAAAAAGCCTATTCATTAAAAAAATGAATAGGCTTTTTTTGTACGTTTTATCAAAACTACACTTTGATTTCAACATCAACACCACTTGGAAGCTCCAATTTCATTAAGGCATCTACAGTTTTCGGACTTGCCGAGTAGATGTCAATAAGACGCTTGTAAGTACACAATTGGAATTGTTCACGTGCTTTTTTGTTAACGTGAGGTGATTTCAAAACTGTGAAGATTTCTTTACGAGTTGGCAACGGAATTGGACCGCTAACAACTGCACCTGTAGATTTTACAGCTTTCACAATTCTTTCAGCCGATTTGTCCACTAAATTGTGGTCAAATGACTTCAATTTGATTCTGATTTTTTGTGACATTGGTTCAAATTTTTTAGAGTGATAAAAACTCTGCCGAAAGAACCATTCGCTTCGACAAAGCAACTTGATACTTTTCAGTATCGGGGTGCAAAATTAGATAAAATATTTATTATTTGCAATTTTCTTTATAAAACCGAGTTTTCAGGCTTTCCGCCCAACTTGTACGGATAGTCGGTTGTGTAGTGAAGCCCACGACTTTCTTTACGCTTCATGGCACATTTGATTACGAGTTCGGCACATTGCACTAAGTTACGCAATTCACAGAGTTTCATCGAAAGCTTTGTTTTCTTGTAAAACTCTTCGGTTTCGTCTTTGATAAGTTTTAGGCGTCGCATGGCACGTTCCAAACGAAAATCTGAGCGAACAATTCCGACGTAATCGGCCATCATTCTTTGTAATTCTCTGAGATTATGCGTTACCAAAATTTCTTCGTTCGATTGTTCTGTTCCGAATTCATTCCAGTCTGGTACGTTTTCTTGGAAAGTAAGCTTATCAAAATCTTGGAGGGCTTCTTGAGCAATTCTATGACCGAAAACGGCCGCTTCGAGCAATGAGTTAGATGCCAAACGATTTGCTCCGTGTAATCCCGTTGACGAACATTCGCCACAGGCAAATAAGCGATTGATGGTTGAACGCCCCATTTCATCGACCAAAATTCCGCCGCACAAATAATGAGCGGCAGGAACAACCGGAATCTGGTCTTTAGTAATATCAAGCCCGATGCTCAAGCATTTCTCATAAATTGTTGGGAAGTGTTGAAGTATCAGTTCTTTTGGTTTGAATGAAATATCGAGATAAACGTGGTCTTCGCCAGTTTTTTTCATTTCAGCATCTATCGAACGAGCCACAATATCACGAGGAGCAAGTGAGCCACGAGGGTCGTAGCTGTGCATGAATTCTTCGCCTTTTTTGTTTTTTAGTACTCCACCTTCGCCCCGAACGGCTTCGGTAATCAAGAAACTTGGGTATTCGCCAGGGTTGTAGAGTGAGGTTGGGTGAAACTGAATCATTTCCATGTCTCGTACACGTCCTTTGGCACGATAAACCATTGCGATACCATCGCCAGTGGCAATAACTGGGTTGGTCGTGGCCGAATAGATATGCCCTGCCCCTCCCGTTGCCATCACAGTCATTTTCGATAAAATCGTTTCGACTTCGCCCGACTGCAAGTTTAAGGCATAAACGCCGTAGCAAGTAACGTCGTTTGTTTCACGGTTTACTTCAATGCCCAAATGGTGCTGCGTGATTAGCTCAACAGCATAGTAGTGCGTCAGGATTTCGATATTCGGGTTTTTGCTGACTTCTTCTAGCAATGCACGTTCGATTTCTTTACCCGTAATATCTTTATAGTGAAGAATTCGCTTTTCCGAATGTCCACCTTCACGAGTGAGGTCATATTCGCCATCGTGTTTATCGAAATTTGTGCCGTATTCTATCAATTCTTGAATACGGTCAGGGCCTTCTTTCACCACAATCTCTACGATTTTTCGGTCGCAAAGTCCATCGCCTGCAATGAGCGTATCGCTGATGTGTTTTTCAAAAGAATCGGTATCAGGGTCGAAAACGGCCGCAATTCCGCCTTGTGCATATTTGGTGTTGGTTTCGTCGGCATTTACTTTGGTTAGAACCAATACTTTACCCTTTGCTGAGGCTTTGAGTGCAAAACTCAAACCTGCAATGCCCGAACCTATAACTAAAAAATCTACTTTTTGCAT
>NZ_JBMLRC010000118.1:3113-9308 GCF_049241225.1 Emticicia sp. | reverse complement strand
ATTTTTGCTCCTTCGATTTCTTCGTTGCCCAAAATTATAATCTTCACTTCTGCTTTACCACTGACGGTTCCCTCGCCACAAGCATTTTTGATGGAGGTAAGTTCATAAATGGTTGTTTGCGAAGGTTTTACAAAAAACTCATAAGGTGTTTTTTCGGTAGTAAAGGTTTCGTTATTCGCAAGTTTAATTGTCCACGGTGGGGAAGATGTTAGGTCAATTTTTATTCGAGTAGAGTCCCCAATATTCAAATCTTTACTTCCACTAATGGTGGCTGTGGGTAATTTAGTAGTTGGTAAGACTTTAACTGGAAAACTCTGAGTAGCACAATCGCCAGATTCTATTTGGGCTTGATAGGTGCCTGTTTCAGTAGCTTTTATACTTGACTTTATTTGATTAGAAATTACTTTTCTATCTTTTGCCCATGTATATTTAAGGGTTTGGTCTGCAGCACTCGTTAACTCCATAAAGCCGCCATTGACACAAATAAATGTGCTATCTTTTGGAGAGACTTCTCTTGGAATTTTGATATAATCTATCGTTATCGGATTGGTCGTTACACTACAGTTTTTTTGCTTTATCGTGACTGAATAGGTACCTTTTGGGACATTTTCTAAATATTCTTCTTTACTAAAATCAACGCCATCTTTTTTCCATTGAAAGCTTGGCTGGTCTATTCGCTTTTGTGTTTTATCATCATAAGCGTAGGTATAACTTTTTATTCGAGGAAAAAGTGTAACAATATCTCCATAGCATGGTACTGTTTTATAAGGGCTTTCAAGTGTTGCTTCTAATTGGCCAAAGCTTACGGTAAATGGTTTCGAGATAAATTGGCAGCTCTTTGTATTCGCTTCCCATTGATAAGTGCCTGATTGATAGATTTTTATGTTTTCTGTGGTGTCTTTAGATAAATAGACATCATTGAACTTCCAACGATACTTAGCATTTCTCTGATAAAAACTATATACGCTAATAGTATCTAAGCAAGAAGTAATATTTTGTGAAAGGACTTCTATTTTGGTACCGCCAATTTTTACATTTAAAGTATCACTTGTGGCTATACATGTTTCTTGTGAGTCTTTTAACGGGTAGGTTTGTGTTACCCAGTAATTACCAGAAGTTGCAGCATAAAAGTTAGTGTTGTATTTTGGTAATTCTTTTATCAACTTGTTGCCGTTATATACTTTGGTTGGGTAAGAATAATATTGCTCACCATCTCCACCATAAAAATGTAATAGAAGACTATCTTTTTCGCAAGCTAAAATACTTTTATCATTTGTTGAGTAGGCATTTGATGAATAGTTTGACATTGAAAGCTTGACCTTATTGGTAAACTTAATTTGAGTTGGCTTGGAATATGTAACACAAGAGCCTTGAGAAATTTTTAAACGATAATTGCCCTCTTTTTCAACTTTATATGAAATACTATCAGCATTTGGAATATCAAGGCCGTCTTTTTGCCATTGTAATTGCACACCACGTCGACGAATGACGGAATCTTGGTAATAACCTCTATCAAAATAAGGTTGATAATAAAATTGATAAGTAGAACCTTTACAAACTTCAACTTTTGTTGGGTCATAATTGCTCAAATATCCGCCGTATCCAACTACTCTATTAGGCAAAATATCTCCAATATTTACCTGCACTGAGTCAGAGGTTGCTTCACAAGTTCCTTGCTTGACTGTAAGCGAATACCTTCCTTTTTTACTCGCTTTTATAGTAGAACTATTCATTTTTTCGACGGGTTTTCCATCTAAATTCCATTGAAAAGTTACATCGTCTAAGTAGTTTGAAGATGCTACGTCTATCGAAAATCCCTCGCAAGCAAAAGGAGAAGTCAGGGGATAAACGTATGGTTTTTCAAGTTTTCCAATAGAAACAAGGGCTAACGTATCATTACTTTTGGCAATACACCCATCTCTTGAAACTTCGATAGAATATCCACCAGCCTGTTTTGCTGAGTAGGAGATGCCCGTTGCACCGTCTATTTTTTTTCCATTAAATTTCCACTGAACTTTATCGAATTTATTATAAGTTGTATCTATTTTTAAGGGTACGCTATAGCCAGTACAAGCACTTTGACTTGCATAGATAATTCTTGGTGTATAAACATACGATAGGCTTAGATAAGTACTTGGTGAACTACTGATATTTCTATCGTTTGAAGTAATAACTAACCTATAGTAGCTTGAAATCCGTACTTTTATAGGGCTTTTTGTGCCAGAGGCAAGCGGAATAAGTTTACCGTAATAATCAATTTGATTTACAGTAAATACAGTATTGGGTGCAAACTTACCCGATGTTGTGAAATGGATATCAGTATCAGTATCATAACAAATCTTCGCTTTTGATAAGTCTGCTAAAGTAATTGATGGGCAATCCGCTTCTGTATTAATCTTAACATTGGCAGTTGCAGTATAAGTACACTTCGTATCATAATCAGTAGCTGTTATCTTATAAATGCCTGCCATTTGTGGTGTTGCATTTTCTCGGGTCAGGCTGCCACCAAAACCAAATCCTACATTATCAGGGGTATTCATGTTATAATAAACCGAATTATTATTTGAAGTTTTGGGTGTAATGGTGAACGATTTACCTAAGCAGATAATTTCTGGAGTTTCTACTGAAAAAATTGGTAATGGATTAACTTTTATAGAAACACTATCTTTGAATGTACAACCGTTATCATTAGTAATATTCAAGTAATATAATCCTTGATTAGCAGAACTTAGTTTAGAAACCGTCGGGTTTTGTAGGGTAGAGGTAAAGCCATTGGGTCCTTTCCATTCGTAATTTTTTGCTTTTCCTGCATTTAACTGTAAAGTTTGTCTTTCACAAATTGTTGAATTTACTTTAATTTTTGCTCCAACCGCTATTTCAGGTGAAGCTACAGAGCAAAAATCTTGATTGATTACGACCGAATAGTTTCCTGTTTCTTTTGTGGTAAAAGTAGAGTTATTGGCATTAGGTATTAATTTCCCTTCTTTTTTCCAAGAATAGGTTAAACCTTCTCTCTTTTCAACAGATAAATTAAAAATGCCATTTTGGCACAGGGAATTATCAAGGGTTATAGGTAAAGCTTTTACGCCTTTAATGATAACCTCTAATGTATCTGAATATTGAGTACAGATGTTTTCTTCCTTAGCGATTACATAATATTTGCCAGATTCTGTTATTTTGGGTAAATCATTCACATTTGTTGTAGCAATTATGTTACCATCTTTGTAAAGTTCTAATTGTTTTCTTTGCAAAGTTACAATGTTCAAAGTAAGGGTTTGTCCAATGCAGGCCTCTACTTTTTTACCATTTATATTATTTATTCTGAGTGGAACTATACCCGAAGAAAGAGATTTTATTTCAAATTTTTTAGTTTCGCTCTGACATTGCCCACTTTTAACAACAGCAGTATATATACCCGGAGCCGAAGCAGTATAAACAGCACCTAAAGGATTTTCAAATTGCTTTATTCCATCTTTTCTCCACTCAATTTTTACATCGCCTTCTTTGGTAGAAGCTGAAATTTCATACGAATTTGTAAAATATATTACCCTTTGGCCACATCTATTGAATGCTGTTGGAATCCAATCATTAAGAGTAAATTGTGGTAAGTTTTTTCCGAATTTAACTTCGATTGTTGGAGTAATGAGCAGACAATCACCCTTTTTCAGTTCTAATCTATATTTTCCGGATTCACTAATTTTGTCACCGTTATTGAAGTTGATTTGTTTACCATCTTTAAATGCTTTAATTTCTGAATAATCCCAATACCCAAAATTAGATAACATGCGAATAGGTATTCCTTCACAAAACTCAAGCGTAGTGTCTTTTGTGTAGGCTTTATCTCCTAAAACAATCTGATGCGTTTTTAAGTCTATCGTTTTTACTTCGATTGGTTGGGTGGTAGTACTACACTCTCCTTGAGAAACCCTAACAGTATATTGCCCTGCTTTTTGCGGAGAATAGTAATAATTTTCTTCCCCATCAATATCAATATTATCTTTTTGCCACTGATACTTAAAATCATTTGTATAATTTACTATAGGGTATAGCTGAATACTACCATTTCTATCACAAATATTTACAGATTGCTGACCTGTGGAGCTATATAGAAAAGTATTTAGCGTAGTTGTAAAATTTAAATACACAATTCTAAAGTAGCTACATGAGCCAGAAGTTGCCCTTACAGTATATTTGCCGCCTACATTTCCTATTAAATAATCCATTTTCGTTGCACCTTGTATTTCTTTATCATCTAAAAACCACTGATAGGTAGCATTAGGAATTTCGTCGGCAGTTAGGGTTATTGGAATACCTGAGCAAAAATAAAATTGGTAATTGTCTGTTAATCTTCTGTTATTATAATCAATTGTTATTCCAAACGGTAGATTACAATTCTGAGCAAATAAGTTGTGAATGTTTAAGATTAAAAAGCAAATAGTAAAGATTTTCTTCATACGTGTGAGTGAGTATAAATTTCTGTGTGTTTAAAATTTTTCCAAATATAAACAAAAAAGCCATCTGCGAAGACGGCTTTAATGAAATGTCTGTTTTTGTGAAATCTACTTCTCCCAATCAAATGAACGCTTGATTGCTTTCTTCCAACCTGTATATAATTTCTTGCGTTCGGCGGCTTTCATTTTTGGTTTCCATGTTTTGTCTTTGCCCCAATTTTGTAGCAAATCATCTAAATTTGCCCAAAAGCCAACGGCCAGACCTGCGGCATAAGCGGCACCGAGTGCAGTAGTTTCAATCATTTTTGGGCGAATAACTGGCACTTTGAGCATATCTGACTGGAATTGCATCAATAATTCGTTTACTACCATTCCGCCATCAACTCTGAGCGAAGAAACTTCGATACCTGAATCTTTTTCCATTGCTTCCAACACATCTCTTGTTTGGTAAGCCGTTGCTTCCAAAACCGCACGAGCAATGTGGCCTTTGTTTACGTAGCGAGTCAGACCCGCAATTACACCACGAGCCGAAGACTTCCAATAAGGTGCGTAAAGCCCCGAAAAGGCTGGAACAAAATATGCTCCGCCGTTATCTTCAACGGTTTTAGCCAAAGCCTCTACATCCGTACTTTTTTCAATCATTCCCATGTTATCTCGTAACCATTGCACTAATGCTCCAGCAATCGCTACCGAGCCTTCGAGTGCGTAATGAACTGGCTGATTTTCAAACTGATAAGCAACGGTTGTGAGCAAACCAGCTTTTGATGGAACGATTTCTGTGCCTGTATTCATCAACATAAAACAACCCGTTCCGTAAGTATTTTTAGCTTCGCCAGGTTGGTAACAAGTTTGTCCGACGAGGGCGGCTTGTTGGTCGCCTAAGATTCCAGCCAATGGCACTCCTTGCATCGTTTCCGACTGGATGTGTCCATAAACTTTGCTACTTGGCTCAATTTTAGGCAACATTTGTAGCGGAATATTCATAATTGCGGCCAATTCTGCATCCCACTGAACGGTTTCGAGGTTCATTAGTTGCGTACGGCTGGCATTCGTAACATCAGTAATGTGCAAGCCACCTTTTGTGCCACCCGTTAGATGCCACATCAAGAACGTATCCATATTTCCGAAAATTGCTTCGCCTTTCTCGGCATCTTCACGCACACCTGCTACGTTATCGAGAATCCATTTGATTTTCAAACCGCTGAAATAAGTGGCCAAAGGCAAACCCGTGCGGTCTTGAAAGAATTGTGAACCATGACTTTTCGTAAGAGCATTTACGGTATCGCCCACACGAGTATCTTGCCACACGATGGCATTGTAGTAGGCTTTTCCTGTGCGTTTGTTCCAGACAACAGCTGTTTCTCGTTGATTGGTTATGCCACAGGCAGCAATATCTTCTACCTTGATATTTTTATTGATTCGGGCTTTGGCTATAACTTCGAGCGTATTTTTCCAAATTTCTTCTGAGTCATGTTCAACCCAGCCCGGTTTTGGGTAAATCTGCTCGTGTTCTTTTTGCCCGACCGAAACGATGTTTCCTTTTTTATCAAAAATTATGCAGCGAGTGCTGGTTGTGCCTTGGTCGATAGATGCTACGTATTTCATAGATTGGTATTATTGAATAGGTATGTTTTATAGCGTTGAATTTGTTGGTCAAATATAGGAATAAATTGATACACAAAAAGAGTGGATAACAGGAAATCCAGCCTAAATAATACTATTTATTATTTATCCTTATTCAAGT
>NZ_JBMLRC010000118.1:0-3013 GCF_049241225.1 Emticicia sp. | reverse complement strand
TAAAAACCATCGAAACCATCTTTGGCTGGTGAAGTGCGTTTTTCTTCAATTAATTGATATTCAGAATTTTGTGCAATGAATTTCTGTACTTGTTCTTCGCTTTCTGAGGGCAAAATACTGCATGTGGCGTAAACCATTTTACCGCCGTGTTTGAGCATTTTTGAGTAATTTGTAATGATTTCGGCTTGGGTTTGCTTGATTTTCTCCAAGAAATCTTTCTTCAATTTCCATTTAGCATCGGGGTTTCTTCTCAAAACACCTAAACCCGAACACGGTACATCAAGCAAGAGGCGGTCGGCACTTTCTTTTAATCTTTTGATGGTTTTCGCTTCAATCAATTTGGTTTCTACATTGCCGATTCCGTTGCGTTTGGCTCGGCGTTGTAGTTCGGTAAGTTTATAATCTTCCACGTCCATTGCTATTACTCGACCTTTGTTTTCCATCAGCGTTGCCAAATGAAGCGTTTTTCCGCCCGCACCGGCACAGGCATCAATCACTCGCATACCTGCTTGCACATCAAGGTATTCGGCAATTAGCTGACTTCCAGCGTCTTGTACTTCAAATAAGCCTTTCTTGAAAAGTTCGGTCGAGAAAACATTGGCTCGTTTGGGCAGCACTAACGCATCTTGTACGTTCGGCAATGTTTCGGTTTCGATACCAATTTCTCTAAACGATTTTTTCAGGTCTAATTTATTGGTTTTCAGTGTGTTGGTTCGTAAAACTACGGGAGCTTGGAAATTCATGGCGTGAAGTTCGGCTTCCCAGTTTTCGCCCAGTTCTTGTTCGCCAATGGCATCTATCCAATCGGGTACTGATTCTCTGACTTTTCTGATGCCTTTTGCTTCTTCGTTTCGGGCTAAAACTTCTTTGGCATTTATGGTCTTAAACTCCGTCCATTCGGGTAATTTATCGCCTTGAATAACTCGCCAAGCGGCAAAAATCTGCCAAAATAAGGCTTCTTCTTCCACTCTTACACAATTAATATTTGCCACAAATTTCAGCAAACGCCACCAACGCACAATTTCGTAGGTGTTTTCGGCAATAAAAGCTCGGTCTCGGCTGCCCCACTTTTTATTTGACTTCAAAACTTGCTCAATGACCTTATCGGCCTGACGATTTTCGTTGAAAATCTGTTGTAGAGCAAAAACTATGGCTTCGACTAAAACTCGGTGATATTTCATAAAAAAACTCTTAAAATTTAAAGCAAAATTTCATCAGAAGAATCTCTGTTCGTCGGAAAATCTCTCGGTTTTGCTATCTATATTTGTAAACATTTCATCAAAATTAACCTTCTTTCTGCAAGCAATGAAAAAAATCTTTTTTGCCAGCCTTTTTATTTGTTCAGTTTTTAGAATTTCTGCCCAAAAAGTGGTTGATTTTAGTCAGTATTTTAAAGAATATGACCTCGAAGGTGGATTTTTTCTGTATAACTACAAAACAAAAAGCTATCAAGTAAGCGATAAGTCAGATTTTGTACGAGCAACTTCGCCCGCTTCCACTTTTAAGATTCCGAACTCGTTGATTGCCTTGGAAGTCGGGGCGATTAAAGATGAAAATGAAATAATTAGATGGGATGGTGAAAAACGTTGGCTACCCGTTTGGGACAAAGACCATGACCTAACCGAAGCTTACAAAAACTCAACGGTTTGGTTTTATCAGGAATTGGCTCGAAGAATTGGCGAAAAGAATTATGATAAATATTTGAAAGCTTGTAATTACGGAAACAAAGATATTAGTAGCGGACTGACGCAATTTTGGTTAGGAAAAAGCTTGAAGATTTCGCCCAAAAATCAAATAGAGTTTTTGAGAAAACTTTATGAAGAAAAACTGCCTTTTTCGAAACGCACTTTTGAAATCACGAAGCGTGTGATGGTTCGTGAAAAAACTAATGAATATACACTGAGAGCTAAAACAGGAATGGCAACTATTGATAAGATAGATATTGGCTGGTTTGTGGGCTATGTAGAAAAGAAAGATAATGTCTATTTTTTTGCTCTGCGAATGCAGAAACCTGAAAATAAGCAAATGCCCGAATTTGCTTCAAGACGCATCGAAATCACGACAAAAATCTTGAAACAAATGGGCATTCTGTAATCTATTCATCAATTTTTACATAACCCCAGTTTTCGCCCGAACGAATGCGGTTGAGTTGTGTATGCGTGATTCCGAACTGCTTAGCAATCATTTTTAGGCGAGTGCTGTCGTGCAGAAGCATTTTTTTTATCATCTTGACCTTGCTTTCGGTCAGCTTATAATTCTTTGTTCGCTTCGGAATCGGCTTATTAATAACCGCAGGGTTTAATTTATTATGAGCCACCATTTCGTCTTTCGTAACCCATTTGAGGTTTTCGTAATGATTGCTCTGTTTATCAAAATCCAGATGAATCACAAATTTATGGTCGGGGCTACTCTTTGGCACGAAGGTTTCGGCTACGAGCTTATGCACATAGCGATTAAACGACTTGCCTTTTGGTAATCGGATATTTAAAGATTTATAACCTTGAATCACCGAGCCTTTTATTATTTCACCTTTTTCGTTATTCTGAAAACTTCTTAATCTACCAAAATTTGATACTTCATAACGGGGTGGATTTGCTACCCCTTCAATATCAATTACAATCGGAGTCCATTTTTCTGCCCAAAGAATTGCTTTCTCACTATTCATACCATTGCTCATAACGGTTCATGATTTAATTGAAAAAAACGACATTGTTCTTATCTACAATCAGCATAACTCTTTGTTCAGAAAAAATGTTTATTGGTCTATAAATATTTGTAAATCAGTTAATTATAGCTTTTACACTCCGCCCAACTCTTCGTAAGCTGCTTGCAAACTACGCTGAATACCATCACCTTTCATTTCTGTAACTCCAGGTATTGCTGTTGTTTTCAAAAACTCTTCTTTTGTTTTTCCTGCTTTTATTTCTTTTTCGGTATATACGAGAAGTTTAGAAAGATAGTCTTGAAAAACTTTGATGTCTTCTTTCGAGCCAGTGATTTTCTCGGGGTCGAA
>NZ_JBMLRC010000117.1:2182-3630 GCF_049241225.1 Emticicia sp. | reverse complement strand
GATGGCTCGCTATATGTTATTGATTGGCACAACATTCTAATCGGACACATGCAGCACAACGCCCGTGACCCATTGCGTGACCACGTGCATGGACGTGTATATCGTGTTACATACCCATCTCGCCCTCTGCTAACACCAGCAAAGATTGATGGAGCAAGTGTAGAAACTTTGCTTGATAATTTGAAGTTGCCCGAATACCGTACTCGTTATCGCACACGTCGAGAATTGCGAGGAAGAAATGCCGCCGAAGTTTTACCAAAAATTACAAAATGGGTAGCAAATCTTGATAAAAACGACCTTCGCTACGAGCATCATGTATTGGAGGCCTTGTGGGTAACTTGGGGTTTGAATAAAGTTGACCAAAAGCTACTTCGCCAAATGCTCAAAGCTAAAGATTATCATGCACGGGCTGCTGCCGTTGAAGTGTTGCGTTTTGTGGGGCATCAAGTGCCTGACCAAGCGGCTTTATTGATGCAAGCCGTGCGAGACGAAAACAGTCGAGTGCGATTAGATGCCATCGTGGCGGCTTCGTGGATTGGTAAAGAAAAAGGCTTACCGATTTTAGCGGAAGCCAAAAAGAAGCCAATGGACGAATGGATGATTCATGCTCACGAAACGGCTGTTGCTCACTTGAGTGGAATGCCCGTGAAGAAAGCTAAAGAAATTGCCGAAAAATCTGCTTTGAAAGATAAAGAACTTGAACTGTTTACGATGGGCAAGAAGATTTATGCCAAAGAAGGCTACTGCGGAACGTGCCATCAAGCCGATGGAAAGGGCTTGACAGCTTCAGGATTTCCGCCATTGGCGGGCACAAAATGGGTAACGGGTAATGAAGACCGAGCTATTAAAATCGTGTTGAAAGGCTTAATGGGACAGATTGATGTCAACGGCAAAACTTACCCTGGACAAGTACCAATGACACCGTTTGAAGGTTTGCTCAACGATAAAGAAGTAGCGGCAGTTTTGACTTACGTCCGAAATTCGTTTGGCAATAAAGCATCGGCCATTTCGCCCGAAAAAGTGAAAATTGTGCGTGCTTCGGTAGCGAATCAGAAAGATATTTATAATGTCTCAAAATTGCTTCTGGAGCATCCGTTGGAGTGATTTTTCACCACGGAGGCACGGATTACACAAATTTACACAGAGCAGATTTCTGTGTAAATCTTCAAATCCGTGCCTCTGTGGTAAAAATTTTTACTTCCCAAATACCAAAGTCTTAGTTCCACCATTTCCACCGCTTGATTTGGTGAATTTTAGCGTTGTATCGGTTTTTTCGCTCAAAATCCAGTCTTCGTTGATTTCTGCCAAAGTATTGTCAGAAGTCGCAATTACGATATTGAATTTTTGCTTACCACTATCCATCACGGTTGCGTAAGTGCCGTTGTATTTGTTGGCACTGTTAGTTACTACAATTTCACCAGTCGATTTGAACTCAAAGCTATATGCAG
>NZ_JBMLRC010000117.1:0-2082 GCF_049241225.1 Emticicia sp. | reverse complement strand
GAGTGACCTGCATTCGGAATAAACTCAATCTGAACTTTCAGATTTTTGGCTTTAAAAGCACTCATTAACTCAATCGACTGATTGATAGGTACTTGAATATCCTGCTCGCCATGAACAATAAAAAGCGGTGGGTCGTTGGCATCAACTTGATGAACTGGACTTGCCAATTTTGCCAATTCAGTAGCTTGGTCTAAGGGTTTTCCGAGCAAAATAGCCAAAGCTGGCAAACGAACATTGAGGCCATGCGGTGTTGATTGATTGAGAATCGTCAGAAAATTTGTAGGGCCATAGAAATCAATACAACCTTGAACCGACGATGAAGTTTTGGTAAAATCTCCGAGTTTTCCTTCTAAATCAGCATTGTTGTTAGTGGTAGCTACCAAAGCCGCTAAATGTCCGCCCGACGAACTTCCCCAAATAACGATATTGTCGGCTTTATAACCATACTTACTGGCATTGGCTCTCAGAAAACGAATAGCGGCCTTAATATCATGCACATCGGCAGGGAAAGGTTTTTGGGTACTGGCATGAAAATCGACACTTGCTAAAGCGTATCCGAAAGGAATTAAGCCCAGAGGTGGGTTTTCTTTGCTACCAGAATGCCACGCACCACCATGTACCCAAACAATTAGGCGAGGCTCTTGCACGGCTTTTGGTTTATAAATATCAAGTTGGAGTTTTTTATCTCCATCTTGTGCATAAACAATATTTTTTGTGGTTTCGATATCGATTTGGGCGTGTATTTGACTACTCCAAAAGGCTAACAATGTTGTTAGTAGTAAAAGATTTTTCATAGAAAATAATGGAGAATTTTTAAATTCATTGCCGTCAGTTTTAACTGACGGATACCTTGTATTGTAGAAACAGGATTGACTTTAGTCAAACTACATATTTAGACTAAAGTCAATCTTGTTTTATTTTTGCAGTAATCCGTCAGCTAAAGCAGACGGGGTCGCCCAGACAGTAATGACTCTCTTTCGAAAATCTTACTTCAACTTCACTTTTCTAACTCCCTCAAAGGTCATTTTTACGTCTTTGATGGTATCGTCTTCGTTGAAATACATGCGGTCGATGCACGTTACACGATGGTCACGGTCGAGGTTTGGAATTGGGCGACGGTGATAAACAATGTACCAATCATCGGTATTAGGAATATTAATCACCGAGTGATGACCCGCACCAGTTGCCACTGCCTCGTCGGCCACCAAAATCGTAGATTTTTTCTCGAAAGGCCCAAAAACATTGTCCGAAACCCCGTAGGCTACTTTATACGTGCCGTTTGTCCAGCCACCTTCCGACCACATCAAATAATATTTTCCTTTGCGAACAAACATCGTTGGGCCTTCAACGTAGCCTTTGGGCGTGATTTCTTTCACCAAATCGCCATTTTCGTAGGGTACTAAAGCCGTGAAATCTTTGTTGAGTTTGGCAATATTGCAGCGTCCCCAACCGCCATACATGATATAATATTGTTTGTCTTTGTCTTGAAAAACATACTGGTCAATCGGCTGGGCTTTGTTATAAAACTGATTGATGAGCGGTTTGCCCAAATAATCTTTGTAAGGCCCTTCGGGACGAGACGCCACGCCAATACCAATGCCCCCGATTTTATCATCTTTGTCGGGATTATTCGGCCCGAAGCCTTTACGCTCCGAACTCTGAATATCATTGGCCGAGAAAAACAGAAAGTATTTATTATCTTTTTTGACGATACTCGGAGCCCACATTGCCTTATTTGCCCATTTTACGGCCGAAGTATCAATGATTCGTGGGTGTTTTGTCCAATTTACCATGTCTTTTGATGAAAAAGCATCTAAAAAAACTTGGTCTTTGTATTTGGCCGAGAATGTCGGAAAAACCCAAAATTCTTTGTTCAGAATCACACCTTCGGGGTCGGCGTACCAACCCTCAACAATCGGGTTGCCTGAGGTGGTTTTTGTGGTTTGGGCGGAAATTTTGGTAAATAGAAGTGTAAAAAATGTTAGCGTAATGGCTGTTTTTAATTGCATTGGTTGAATTTGGTTGAGGGTTATGAAATTGCTGATAAAATTATAGCATAAATATTCATAAACCTAAACTCAT
>NZ_JBMLRC010000116.1:19297-25524 GCF_049241225.1 Emticicia sp. | reverse complement strand
CTGTGGTCGAATGGACTCGGCACTAATGCTCAAGCAAACATCAACGCTGCTGGTACTTATACCGTGACCGTTACAGCAGCTAATGGTTGTACGGCTACTGCAACGACAAGCGTCATATCTACTAATAATTTGGTTGCTACTGCTTCTAATACAGGACCATTTCAAACAGGAAACACAATTCAGTTAAATGCTTCGGGGGGGACGAGTTATGCTTGGATTGGGCCTAATAGTTTTGTCAGTACAGTACAAAACCCAAACATTCCAAACGCTTTGGTTATTCATGCGGGTATTTATACCGTAACAATTTCAAGTGGTGGTTGTACTGCAACCGCTACAACCAATGTTATTGTTAGTGAAGCGGTTGACCCTTGCATTCCGATTATTGATTATCAATTTGTTAAAGCTGGTAATCCATATCAACCGTTGTTTAGTTTGACTAATGGCATGGCAATCAATCAAATCGTTGACCCTGTTTCTATAATCGCTGTTCCGATTTGCCCTACTATTAATATAGAGAGTCTATTGATGAAACTACAAGGGCCAAATATGAATGAGGAGATTATCCAAAATATTTCTCCTTACGCTATTTTTGATAACACCGCCAACAATGTAAATGGTCGAATTTTGTCTCCTGGTGTTTATACTTTGACGGTAACAGGTTACAATCAAGATAATTTACTTGGAGGCATCAATTATGGTCCTGTTATTACAACTTTCACCATACTACCAAATACTGGAAGTATCTCAATACCAACTGTTTCTAAGACTACTGTTTGCGTTGAAAGTAGTTTAGATGTTAGTTTCTCGACGAGCGGAAACTTTAGTAATGCAAATCAATTCAGAGTAGAGTTATCTGATGCCAATGGTAATTTTGGCAGTATTGCAAATATTGGAAATATTGGAAACAGTGCCAACTTCATTTATCCAACAATTATAGGTAGCAGCAGTACATCTGGAACTATTAGTTGTTTAATTCCAAGTAATATTGTAGGTGGAGCAAATTACCGAATCAGAGTAGTTTCAACCGATGGTGTAAGTATAGGCCAAGTAAATGGTAGTCCAATCACGATTCATCCGAGAGACTTGAATTTGGTGAGTCCAACCGATGATTTTACGACAAACATTGGCACTAAACAAGCCTCAAATAAAGTAACCGCAAGCAATAAAATCAGTGCAACAGCCAACGTAAATTACCAAGCTGGTAAGGCAATCATGCTGAATGCGGGTTTTGAAGCAAACGCTGGAACAGTATTTAAAGCCGAAATTAGAGGTTGCGAAAATTAACATAAAAAGGGTCTCGTTTCAATTTTGAGCGAGACCCTTTTCTATAAAATCATCAAAAATTACTTCATTAGTTTTCTATCTCTGAGCCAATCTTCCATGCGGGCTGCCCATGTTTCTACTGGCCCCCTACCCTTTTTCTTGAGTCCGTAGCCGTGGCCACCTTTTTCGTAAATGTGCATTTCTACTGGCACTTTGTTTTTCTTACAAGCCAAGAAATAACCAATACTATTTTCGGGCTGCACACCATCATCAGTGGTGCTTATTAAGAATGTCGGTGGGGTATCTTTTGTTACTTGTTTTTCGTTGGAATACAACTCCATTTTTTCAACTGGTGGATTTTTTCCAATCAAATTATCTCTCGAACCAAAGTGCGTAAACTTATCGCTAAAAGTAATTACGGGGTAAATCAATAACGAAAAATCAGGACGAACACTCACACTTGCATCGGTGATTTCGCCTACTTGGGTTGTAAAATGAGTCGAAGCTGTTGAAGCTAAATGTCCACCCGCCGAAAAGCCCATGATTCCAACTTTATCGGGCGAAACACCATATTTTGCCGCATTTTTACGCACAATTCTAATCGCTTGTTGAGCATCTTGAAGCGGACGAATCTCGTCATTATCAAATAGATTTTCTTGCGGAAGGCGGTATTTTAGCACAAAGGCCGTAATGCCACGCTCATTAAACCACTTGGCAATGTCATGCCCTTCGTGGTCAATCGCTAAGATACTGTAACCACCACCTGGGCAAATAATCACGGTGGCATCAGAAGTTTTTTTCTTGGCTGGATACACATACAAAGCTGGCTGGGTCACATCTTTTACACGAGTAATTCCATCGGTAGTTTTTGAGTCTTCGGGAATCGAAATTCCAGCTTTTAAACCGGGTGTTCCTTCGGGATAAAGTAAAATAGTTTCGCTCGATTGGGCGGATAAATCAGACAAAGTAGTCATTAGAAATAGGGCTAAAAAAAGTTTTTTCATTGCTCGTAGCGGCGTGTGCTTCACGCCAATCGGTTTATGGTGAATAGTTGAAGTACAAAGTTGAAAAAAAATATTGTTTCACGAAGTTTTTCTGCGAATATTGTATGTAGTTTTTTCTATTCTAAATTCATCTTCATAAATTTCTTAAATGCGAACAGGATGCGGTCGCCGCCCGGTTCGCTCCATAGTTATGCAAGAAGCCTTTCAACATTGTCTGAATTTTTTTCAACACATTCACCCGCTAAAACCAGCGAGTGTCGAAGCTCTTTTGCCTTGTTTTTCATTGAAAAGTTTCTCAAAAAAAGCCTTTTTGGTAAAACAAGGCCAAGTATCGGACGAACTTAACTTTGTTTATTCGGGAAGTGTAAGAGAGTTTTTTGAAGATACCAACGCCAACGAAACCAATACTTGGTTCGGGCTCGAAAACTCGGTGGCGATTTCGACTTATAGTTTCTTTTCCCAGAAACCGAGTTTAACCAATATTCAAGCACTCGAAGATGTGCAGGCCGTGGTTCTGAAACACAGCGAACTGCACAAACTTTTCGACCAATTTCACGACATCGAACGCCTCGGAAGACTCATCGTTGAGCAATATTTAGTACAAATCGAAGAAATGAAAATCATGCTACAAACGCTTTCGGCACGAGAACGCTACGAATATATGATTCAGCACAAACCCGAGTTCATTCAACGTATTCCGCTCAAATATTTGGCTTCTTTTTTGGGTATTCAACTCGAAACTCTCAGCAGAGTTAGAAATCAGAAATAAGGCTTAATCATTTTTGCTCGAAAACTTTGAAATCAGAATACCCACCAAAACCACCGTATAAAACTGCCCAATGATACCAAAAAGTGCCGTTACAAGCTTCGTGACGTGGCTATTTGGTAAAATATCGCCAAAACCTATACTCGTGATAGTGATACTACAGAAATAAACCAAATCCATGTAAACGGCCGAAGTACTCGACATATCAATACCTTTGATGGAATGAGAGTTGTTATAAAAGAAAATCTGCATCAAAAAAACGTTCACTTCAATCAACAAAAAGTAGCCACAAGCCGATGCCGAAATAATATCGGTATTTATGTAGCTTGGCTTGAGCAAAAACCGAATGATTTCTAAGAAAATAAACAAAAAAAACAGCACATAAACCGCACTGATTGTACGCATAAATTCTGGCGAATTTTTAACAAATGATAAGCTCAGAGGCATCAAGAACACCAGCAAGAACAAGGTATTTTTGATAATTTTCTTGAAGCGACCTTTTTCTATAAAAACCCCGATACTGGCAATACCCACAATAATCATATTGATTGGCCAAATGACCGTTACATAAAAATCCATATTACGCAGTACAATACCCACAAATAGGTGCTGGACTAAGGCAAAAAGCAGTAATTCGTATTTGTTTTTAGTAAAAAATTGCTCCAATAGTGTCATAAATAATTGCTTAGATTTAGAGCAAATTCAAGATTATTCATTAAAAATCCAAACATAGTTCTTCGATAAGCTAACATTAAGTTTAAACTCACCTCGCTATTTTCATTCAAATTATCGTATATTTCGACAACTCGCGAACGGTTAATCCAGATGCATTTCATGAAACACCCATACCTTCGATACGTTCTTACATTGACACTTTTGCTATTTTGGGGCGGAATTCATGCTCAAAAATTTAACTTCGAGAAAATTACTACCAAAAATGGGCTTTCATCGAATAATGTTTTGGGTATCACTAAAGATCCTCAAGGGTATTTGTGGCTGGCTACAAACTTAGGAATTTCTCGATACGATGGCTACCAATTTTTGCCATTAGGTAATTTATCAAGTCCAAATGGCATAGCAATTTCGAGCGACGGGATATTGTGGTTTAGCAACGAAAAAGGCCTATATTCTTTAGATACAAAATCGTTGGTTTTATCGTTTAAAATTGCCAACAAACTCAACGACAACATCCCCGACAACGACCACTACAACAGTATTTTTGTCGATAGTAAAGGGCTTATTTGGTCAACTGACTTTCATCACATAAAATCGTATCATCCACAAAAAAACTTGCTCACTTACTACAAGATTTTGAATGAAAATCAGCAAAACCCTAATCTTGCTAAATTCGTTGAAGACACCGCAGGGAATCTCTGGTCGGTCAGCCCAATAGGTTTATGCAAATTCGATAATAACCGCCAAACGTGGGTGCGGGTTTGGGCCGAAAGAAATCTAAGTTCATTGGCTTTTGATAAAACAAATGACACTTTTTGGTTAGGAAATCAGCACGGCGATTTGATAAACTTCAACCCTAAAACAAAGGTTCCTACCTTCAAAGCCAACATCGGCGAAAGTATTGAACAAATTCGATTTTCGAGTAATAGATCTTTGATCTGTGTTTCGCACAACCACCTGTTTCAGCTTACTACTAATCAGACCAAACTCGAAGAAATTGGGCAATTCATGGCCGATGACATTTCGCTCAATACTGTTTTTATCGACGCACAAAAAAACGAACTTTGGCTCGGCACAAATGATGGATTGCTAAAACAAGAAGCTGAAAATCAACTTATTAGACAAATACTCATTCCTCGAAATTTACTACCAAATCCAGCAACTGTTCGGTGCTTTGAGGTCGAAAATGAGTCGAATTACCTACTTGGCATGAGTTCGGGTGATGTGCTTCGATGGAACAAAACAAGTAATAAATTTCAAAAAATCACGCAATTGGTATCAGAAGAAATTAAAAATATCAAAGCGATTGACAATCGAATTTTTATCGGCACTAACAAGAATCTTTTCGTAAAAAAGCAGGGAACAAATCTCGAAAAAATTCTATCAAAACCGATCAATCATTTGGAATTCGACGGGCAAAATCGACTCTGGATTTTATCGCCCAATGAGCCAATCATAGTCTATGATTTCAACAAGAAACAATTTGTGCAACCGTGGAGTAAACTTCCGTACCCTACGTTTTTCAAAGACAATCTTTTTCATAAACTTACCTATACCCCCGACCAAAAAATGTGGATAGCAGGCTGGATTCCGAGCGGTTTTGGCATTGCCTGTTTCGATTTCAGAACCAATCAATTTCAAGAATTAAGCTCAATCAACGACCACAAACGCTTCATTGGTGACTATTACCTTGATGTTTCGGTTACGCCCAAAGGTAATTTATTGTTTTCGGGATACGGTGGCTATAACCAACTAAATGCCAAGGGAATTATAACGGCGGAAGTCCATGCCGAAGATTTAAAGCCTTTGTTTGCTGATGCTCAGTGCTTTTCGATCGATGAGGATGCTAAGGAAAATACTTGGATTGGTACGGCCGAAGGCTTAGTGAAAATCTCGAAAGAAAAACAAGTGAATCGTTTCACACAGTTTGATGGTTTGCTGAACAATGATATCCGCAATGGTTTTCTGATGACTAAAAACGAACTATTACTTGGGCATAAAAATGGGTTTTCGATTCTAAATTTGAGTAATGTTGGACTAAAAAATCAATCACATCGACTGATGCTCAGCCAAATAAACATTTTGGGAAGCGACCAAAAAGTTGATTTATCTAAAAACCTCGTTTTTTCGAGAAAACAAAATAACCTTAGTTTTTCATTTAGTCCACTCAATTTCGAGAACCAAGCCAAAAACAAATTTCGCTACCGCCTCACGGGTATCAACGAAAAATGGATTGAAAATGGCGTAAATCCAACTATCACGTTTTCTAATCTAGAACAAGGAAATTACCAATTGGAAGTACAATACGCCGAAATTGCGGGTAATTGGAACACCGATTCTCTCGTCCTCAATTTCAAGATTTTACCCGCTTGGTACGAAAGCCTATGGTTTAAGATTTTGCTTGCTTCACTCCTACTGGCAATCGGCTACGGTATTTATTGGTACCGAATCAATGAGTTTAAAAAAGTGCAAGCCATGCGAAACCGAATATCTTCTGACCTCCACGACGAAATCGGAGC